>NZ_JBSGVW010000034.1:0-40765 GCF_053608645.1 Streptomyces sp. NPDC055013 | reverse complement strand
CTCGTCCAACCAAGGGGCGCGGGGAACTGCGCGACCAGCCCCCACGCACCCGCACCCGGCGTCTGCGCAGCCACCGAGGCACAAGGGCGGCCCCCGCCAAACCGGCGTCCACTCGTCCAACCAAGGGGCGCGGGGAACTGCGCGACCAGCCCCCACACACCCGCCCCCGGCACACGACGCAGCACACCCCTCCACGCACCCGCCCCGGCACAGCACCTCCACGCACCCGCCCCCGGCACACGACACAGCACCCCACCGCCACCCGCCTCACCGCAACACCCCCGCATCCATTCCGAGCAGCTCCCCCAACGCCCGCTCACCCGACGGAGTCACCTTCACGGCCCGCTCCGACCCGATCCGCACACACCACCCCACCTCCAGCGCGTGCCGGCACAGTGCCGCGCCCGCGACTCCGGCCAGATGAGGGCGGCGTTCGGTCCAGTCCAGACAGGCCCGGGCCAGCGGCCGGCGGCCGGCACGATCGAGCGGAATACCCACGGCGTCGAACCAGCCCAGCCCCGCATCCGTCAGCGCGAACCCGGTGTCCTGCCGCAGCAGCCCGCGCGCGGTCAGCGCGTCGGTGACGGCGATGCCGAGCCGTCCGGCGAGATGGTCGTAGCAGGTGCGGCCGCGGGCCATGGCCGAGCCGGCGCTGGACTCCCGCAGGTTCCGGGGCCGACGGTCCGTCCCCGGGCCGACCTGCGCGGCGAGGTCCTCCACCAGCTGGGCAACCCGCGCGTCGGCCAGCCGCACGTACCGATGCCGTCCCTGCCGCTCCTCGGCGAGCAGCCCGCCCGCGACGAGCTTGCCCAGATGCTCGCTCAGCGTCGACGCGGCGACCCCGGCGTGCCGGGCCAGCTCACCGGCGGTCCACGCCCGCCCGTCGAGCAGCGCCAGCAGACAGGCCGCCCGGGTCTCGTCGGCGAGGAGTCCGGCGAGGCGGGCCAGCTGCGACGCCTGGGGGTCCCTGGTGGTCATGGGTCCCAGCATGCGACACGGACACTTCGGCGTGCGCCGAAGTGTCGGCAGGCGTGCCTACGTGGCCCGCCCGACCTGCTCGTACTGCCGCGCGAGGCCGTCCAGCAGCGCCGTCAGGCCCGTCTCGAAGGCGCGCTCGTCGATCTTCTCCTGCAGTTCGGCGAGGAGATGGGCCTGCCCGAGGTGGGGGTAGTCGGCGGGGTCGTACGCGCTCGCGTCGTCCACGAAGCCCCCGGCGAACGAGCCGAGCGCCGAGCCCATGATGAAGTACCGCATCAGCGCACCGATGGACGTGGCCTGCGCCGGGGGCCAGCCCGCCTCGACCATCGCGCCGTAGACGGCGTCGGCGAGCCGCAGCGCGGCCGGGCGGCGGCCGGGGCCGCGGGCGAGGACCGGGACGATGTTCGGGTGGTCGCGCAGGGCGGCCCGGTAGGAGACGGCCCAGTCGTGCAGCGCGGTGCGCCACTCCCGGCCGTCCTCGAACATCGACAGATCGACCTGCGCGCTGACCGAGTCGGCGACCGCCTCCAGGATCTCGTCCTTCGTACGGAAGTGGTTGTAGAGGGAGGGCCCGCTCACGCCCAGCTCGGCGGCGAGCCGACGCGTGGAGACGGCCGCGAGGCCCTCCGCGTCCACGAGTTCGCGGGCCGTCGCGACGATCCGGTCGTAGCTGAGGAGGGGCTTGCGCGGTCGGGCCATGGCGCACATAGTAGGGCTGCCGGACAGAAACTAGCAGTGCTAATTTAAATGTACGGCTTTCAATGTACGGCCGTCGAAGTCCGTTCTCTGTGGGGTGACTCGGCATGAATCTGGAGCTCAGCGACGAGCAGACCGCCGTCCGGCAACTCGCCCGCGACTTCGTGGACCGCGAGGTCGCCCCGCACGTCGTCGCGTGGGACCGGGCCGAGGAGGTGGACCGCGGAGTCGTCAAGAAGCTCGGCGAGGTCGGCTTCCTGGGCCTGACCATCGACGAGGAGTACGGCGGCTCGGGTGGCGACCACCTGGCGTACTGCCTGGTCACGGAGGAGCTGGGCCGGGGCGACTCCTCGGTGCGCGGGATCGTGTCGGTCTCCCTCGGCCTGGTCGCCAAGACCATCGCCGCCTGGGGGAGCGAGGAGCACAAGCACCGCTGGCTGCCCGGGCTCACCTCCGGTGAGCAGGTCGGCTGCTTCGGCCTCACCGAGCCGGACACCGGCTCCGACGCCGGCAACCTCGCCACGCGTGCGGTGCGCGACGGCGACGACTACGTCCTCAACGGCACCAAGATGTTCATCACGAACGGCACTTGGGCCGATGTCGTCCTGCTCTTCGCCCGCTCCACCGACGCGCCCGGCCACAAGGGCGTCTCCGCCTTCCTGGTCCCCACCGACACGCCCGGCCTGACCCGCCGCACCATTCACGGCAAGCTCGGCCTGCGCGGTCAGGCCACTGCCGAGCTGGTCCTCGAGGACGTACGGGTGCCCGCGGCGGCCATGCTGGGGGAGGAGGGCAAGGGCTTCTCGGTCGCGATGTCGGCGCTGGCCAAGGGGCGGATGTCGGTCGCCGCCGGGTGCGTGGGCATAGCCCAGGCCGCCCTGGACGCGGCCGTCCGTTACGCCGGCGAACGTGAGCAGTTCGGCAAGTCCATCGCCCGGCACCAACTGGTCCAGGAGCTGATCAGCGACATCGCCGTCGACGTGGACGCGGCGCGGCTGCTGACCTGGCGGGTCGCCGACCTGATCGACCGCGGGCTGCCCTTCGCCGTCGAGTCCTCCAAGGCCAAGCTGTTCGCCTCGGAGGCCGCGGTCCGTGCCGCCAACAACGCGCTTCAGGTCTTCGGCGGCTACGGCTACATCGACGAGTACCCGGCGGGCAAACTGCTGCGCGACGCCCGCGTGATGACCCTGTACGAGGGCACGAGTCAGATCCAGAAGCTGGTCATCGGGCGGGCGCTGACCGGGGTTTCGGCGTTCTGAGTACGTGGCTGAGTAGTTCAGCGGATGTGGCGCGGGGCACGTTCGCCGACCCTTGGCCCATGAGTGACACACCGGTCAAGCAGCAGAGTACGGCCGCCTTCCACGGTCAGGCCGTCGCTTCCTTCGCGGTCGCCATGGCCGCCACCGGCATCGGCATCTACCAGCTGAGCGCCGACGCCTGGGTGCGCGGCTTCCTCGCGATCGCGGTTCTCTACCTGGTGACCTCGGCGTTCACGCTCGCCAAGGTCATCCGGGACCGCCAGGAGGCCGGGCAGATCGTCAGCCGGGTCGACCAGGCCCGGCTTGAGAAGCTGCTCGCCGATCACGACCCCTTCGAGAAGATCTGAGCCCCGGCGCGCGGGACCGGCCGGGGTCCGGCTCGGTCCGGCTCGTTCAGGCCCCTCCGGGCCGCCTCACTAAGCGCTCGCTCAGTATCGGCGGTATGGTGGTGGCTCTGTCAGCGAGAGGGGCGAGTGAGCGATGAGTACGGCGGAGGACACGGCCGACGGCGAGACGTCGGCGTGGGGTGAGGTCACGCCCGACGCGGCCCGGCGGCTGCTGATCGCCGCCGTGGAGGCCTTCGCCGAGCGCGGCTACCACGCCACCACGACCCGTGACATCGCGGGCCGCGCCGGTATGAGCCCGGCCGCGCTCTACATCCACTACAAGACCAAGGAAGAGCTGCTCCACCGCATCAGCAGGATCGGCCACGAGAAGGCCCTGGAGATCCTGCGGACGGCGGCCCGCCGGGACGGCACGCCGAACGAGCGGCTGGCCGACGCGGTGAGCTCCTTCGTCCGCTGGCACGCCGGGGGACGTACGACCGCGCGGGTCGTGCAGTACGAGCTCGACTCGCTCGGTCCGGACGCCCGCGACGAGATCCTCGCGCTGCGCCGGCAGTGCGACGCCGAGGTCCGCGCGATCATCGAGGACGGTGTGGCCGCCGGTGCCTTCGACGTGCTGGACGTGAAGGGCACGACCCTCGCCGTCCTCTCGCTGTGCATCGACGTGGCCCGCTGGTTCAACGTCGACGGCCCGTGGACGCCCGACGAGGTCGGCGCGCTGTACGCCGACCTCGTGCTGCGGATGGTGGGCGCGAAGTAGCCCGCGCCGCGCTCAGCGGTGGGCGCGGCTCAGAAGTAGTAGCGGGCGACGGACTCGGCGACACACACCGGCTTGTCCCCGCCCTCGCGCTCCACGGTGAAGGCGACGGTCACCTGGACGCCGCCGGTGACGTCGTCGACGCCGGTGATGGTGGCGGTGGCGCGCAGTCGGGAGCCGACCGGTACCGGGGCGGGGAAGCGGACCTTGTTCGTCCCGTAGTTGACGCCCATCTTCACGCCCTCGACCGCGATGAGCCGGGGTCCGAAGAGGGGGAGCAGGGACAGGGTGAGGTACCCGTGGGCGATGGTGGTCCCGAAGGGCCCCGCGGCGGCCTTCTCGGGATCCACATGGATCCACTGGTGATCGCCGGTCGCCTCCGCGAACAGGTCGATCCGCTTCTGGTCGACCTCGACCCAGTCGGTGTACCCCAGCTGCTCACCCACTGCCGCCTTCAGGTCGTCGGCGCCCGTGAAGATCCTCGGCTCTGCCATGTCCCGGCCTCTCGCGTCGCGTGTCTCAAGCCATCTCTAAGCGACTGCTTAGCATGCTAGGTCGCGCAGCCCCTGTCAACGGATCGGGGCCGTGCCGCGGTAGGTAGGTTTGAGGGGTGCCCCAGATCCCCGAGAAGATCCACGAGCTCACGGTCGGCCAGCTCGCCGCCCGTAGCGGCGCCGCCGTCTCCGCCCTGCACTTCTACGAGTCCAAGGGCCTGATCAGCAGCCGCCGCACCTCCGGCAACCAGCGCCGCTACACCCGTGACACCCTCCGCCGGGTCGCCTTCGTCCGCGCCGCCCAACGCGTCGGCATCCCCCTGGCGACGATTCGCCACGCCCTCGCCGAACTCCCCGAGGAGCGCACCCCCACTCACGAGGACTGGGCACGCCTGTCGGAGGCCTGGCGCTCGGAACTGGACGAACGCATCAAGCAACTGAACCGCCTCCGTGACCACTTGACCGACTGCATCGGCTGCGGCTGCCTTTCCCTGGACACCTGCATCCTCTCCAACCCGAACGACGCCTTCGGTGAACGCCGGGCGGGTTCGCGCCTGATGGTGGAACAGGGGGGAGGCCGGGGGAACGGGAGGAATGGCGGGGGGTCCGGAAGGTAGGGGCAGGCAGGGCCAGGGGTAGGCGCCCCGCAGACGCAGGTGAGCGACCCGGCCCGGGCTCAGCCCGGCGCCGGGCGCCCACGAACCGGCGGCCCGAGTCACTCGTACTCGGTCCCGCCCTTCCGCGTCAGATACGCCGGACTGACCGCTTTCGCGATGGCGCGCCCGCCGGTCACCGCGCTGTACCGCTCGGCAACCGGACGTATCACCACGCCCTCCCGCAGATGCAGCCCCCGCCCGGACACGGTCTCCCGGCCGCCGGCGACCTCCAGCACCCCTTCGATGTCGAACGGACCCTCGAACAGCCGTGGCACCAAGGGCAGTTCGCCCTTCAGCACCTCCGCCGCGTCCAGCCACTGCACCCGGCCGTCGATCTCCGCGGACACGTCGAACACGGCGTACCCCAAGGTCTCCCGGCGCCCGTCGGCCCCGTACGTCAGGTCCTGCACCCCCGCGCCGTACACCTCGCCGAAGACACCCACCCGCCGCGCGCCCAACCGCTCGGCCACGCGAGCCGCGACCTCGGCGACGCCGTGCGCCTGCACCGCCCGCCAGTACAGGTTCCGTGGGTCCTCCTTCAGCGCCAGCGACTTCGACCCGAAGCCCTTGGAGGACACGTACACCCGCTCCTCGTCGGCGACATACGTCAGCAGGCACGCCGTCCCGTGCAGCTTCTCGGTCAGCACGACCGGCTCACCCGGTTCGAAGATGTCCGGATACCGCTGGATGTTCTCGATGTCGACCCACGGCAGCAGATCCGGCGCCGACTCCACGTCGCCGGACATCGTGGGCGGGATGGGCGGCACCCACTTGGTGATCCCGAGCCGCTCGGCGAAGTCGGCACCCTCGGCGGCCGCCCGCGCCAGATCGACGTCGGCCAGCGCGTGGGGTCGGCACACGATCCCCTGCGACAGCTCACCGCGCAGGCGCACCGCCTTGACCCGGTCGGCCTTGCTCCCCGCCAGCCGCCCGGTCAGCCCCAGCTCCTCGATCAGCCCGGCCGGCAGCACGGACTGCTCGGGGATGTACACGGCGGCATCACCCGTGCGGTACGCGCCCTTGGCGACGACGGCACGGTACAGACCCACCTGGGCCAGCTCCAGCGCGTCGGCGTTGGGATGTTCGTGGACGGTCAGCACTTCGGCGGTGACGCGCAGCGTCGACATTAGGGCTCCTCAGTGTTCCTCAGCTGTGTTTCATCGCCCTCAACTGTCCGGACGGGAAAGGGATGGAGCGACCGGATTACCGCCTGCTATCGTCGCGATCTTCGGTCGGCGGCCCGCTGCCGCGCACGGAGTCCTGACGGGACCGACCCATCATGTCCTCAGCCGCCCTTGACGCAGCCCTCGCCGAGATCGACCCCATCTTCGGTGGATTCACGAGCCCGACGAGACCGGCTGCGGCCACTGCCACGCGCCCGGGGAACTCGCGTATCTGCGGACGCCCGACGTGCGCATCCCCGAGGACGTGTGGTCGTACTTCCTCTTCGAGGTGCCCGACCATTTCGACGACCACACGGCCGTGACGCGGCGCTTGCTCCCGCAGGCGGCACGGGCGATGGCCGACGGCAGCCCGCACGCGATCGGTCACGGGGGTCATGGCCTGTCCCGGGTGGACTGGCGCCTGTGGCCGGCCGAGCAGGCCACAGCGATCGAGACGTTCCTGAACGCCTGGTGGCAGGCAGCCCTCAAGTCGCCCGAGCCGACTTACGGCATCGACCGCATCTTCGACAACTGCGCCACGATCGCCAAGACAGTGACCCCTCTCCTCGCGGGGTAGGGTCCCGGCCGGGTCGCCGACGCGCACCTCGCTCACTGCGCCGAGGTCTGGCTCTACGACCTGATGTACGACGACTCACCCTTCACGTGGTGGTACGACGACACCGCGGACGCCGGGCTCGCGGACCTGCGCGCCTGGCTGGCGGGCCCCGGCGCCGCACGCCTCCACCAGGCGGGCGAGCCCGACCTCGCGACCCGCGCCGAACTCCTCGCCCTGCCCTACGACGAGCGCTGGGCCCACCCGTACTGGACCAGCCCCTCGGCCACCAACTGAGCGTTGGAAGCCGCCCGTTCCCCGTCCGGCAGGACCAGCGTGTCCTCGAGGCCGATGCGCGTCCCCAGCCCCAGCCGCCCCGCCAGCCGCAGCACGGGCCAGGCGCCCCCGTCCTCCCCGTGCAGCAGCACCGGACGCTCGAACGCCGGGCCCAGGTCGGTCAGCAGGGCACGCGCAGTCTCCTCGGCCGTCCCGGCGGACGTGTCCGTCACCTCCGCCAGCACCCGCAGCACCCTCGGCCCCAGCGGCGAATCCGCGAACCGGGCCGCCCCGTCCGTGCCGGACCAGATGCCGGCCTCGACGCCCACGCCTCGCTCGATCAGCGCCGCGGCGATCTCCTCGGCGCCCTCCTCATGCCAGTTGACCGAGGCGTGGTCCGGCAGCACCGTCCAGCCGCGTACGCGCGCCAGCCGGGCCTCGGGGTCCGGTTCCGCCCACGCCCCCGTGGTCACCCCGACCGGCACCGACACCCGGGCCCGTATCGCCTCCAGCGTCGGCGCGAGCACACGCGGCGACAGACTGTCCTGTCCGCAGGGGGTCTTGGGGTGCACATGGATGTCCGTGGCCCCGGCCGCGACGGCATGGGCCGCAGCATCGGCCAACGCCTCCGGCGAGAGCGGCACCAGCCCACCGTCGCCGGCCCGTCGGGACCCGTTCAGACACACCTGGATCATGTCTCGATGGTGCCAGGCACCAGCGGCCATAGGGGGTGCGGCATCCCCGGCGCACCCCCGTCGTACTAGGCGGACACCAGCAACCGCCGCTCGCGCCGCGACGCCGCCAGCGCTTCGGGCGTGAGAACCGGACGCGGCACCACGATTCCGCAGTCCGTGCAGACCGGGCCCGACGACGGTTCATGGGCCAGGTCGTACTGCCAGATCAGTCGCTCCCCGCCGCACACCGGGCACTCGCAATCCGGATCGCGCTCCAGCGCGGAGATCAGTCGGCGCAGCACCTCGGCCAGCGGTTCATCGGGGTGGACCCGGGGGTTGTCGCACCAGGCGACTCCGAAACCGCCCCAGGTCAGCCGGTGCCAGTCGTCCACACTGCCCGGCCTGCGCAGTCCGTCGTGCTTTTCCTTGCGGCGTCGCTCGGCGAACTCGACCTCGTAGGCCAGCCAGACCGAACGCGCTTCCTCCAGCTCGTCCAACGCGGCCACGAGCCGCGCCGGATCGGGGGACCGGTCCTCCGGACCGAACCCTGCCCGGGAGCACAAGTGGTCCCAGGTCGCCCTGTGCCCGTAAGGAGCGAAACGCTCAAGGCACTTACGCAGCGAGTAGCGCCGAAGCGCCAGATCGCACCGCGGGTCGCGCACCTGTCTCGCCAGACTCCGGAAACCGGCCATCGCCCTGCACCTCCGTCACACCTGCACCTGTACTTCGGTCACTTCGGCGTCGTCGCACGGACTTCGTGCGACGTTGACGAATAGACGTATCGACAAGCGATTCGGCTCCATCCCCACTCCATCCGATTTCGGATGATCTCCATGGCGCTCCCTCTTGTTGCCTCCATCGCGTTCCCTGGCGACTCCCAAACATGACGCATGTTCATCTTCAATCCCGGGGATACCGCCGGTAACATCCCGGCTCACCCTCGTCGGTAGGAGCGGCCATGCCACGGCGTACCCCACGCAACGCCCTCGTCGGACTGAGAACTCCCGGCAGATTCCACGGGTTCCTGAAGACCGCATCCATATGCGCTCTGATCGCCGGTCTTTTATCGCCACTTTCCCCGGCGGTCGCCGCGCCCGAGGCGACGGCGGCGGCCGACCACTGCGGGAACCAGTGCTCCGACATCCTGCCGCCGGGCCAGAACGGCAACGCGACCCTCGCCCAGATCCTGCTCAACCAGGCCTTCGGCACGATGCCCGAACACGCCTCCGACCAGCTGGGTCCCTATGCCGGCCTGGCCAAGGGCCACTCCGGCCTCACCAACGCGACGATCAACAACTTCTTCAACGACGCCTCGTTCGGCGTCCCGTCCGATCAAGTCGCCTCCACCGTGAATCCCGCCGGGCGCGGCGACGTGACGATCGTCCGTGACAAGAAGACGGGTGTGCCGCACATCACCGGTACCACCAGATACGGCACGGAGTTCGGCGCCGGCTATGCGGCCGCCCAGGACAGACTGTGGCTGATGGACGTCTTCCGGCACGTCGGACGCGGGCAGCTGACCTCCTTCGCGGGCGGCGCGCCCTCCAACCAGGGTCTGGAGCAGCAGTTCTGGCGCCACGCGCCGTACACCGAGGCCGATCTCCAGGCGCAGATCGACAACGCCGTCGCGTCGAACGGCGAACGCGGGCAGCTGGCCCTCGCCGACGCCAAGGCCTATCTCGACGGCATCAACGCCTACATCGACGCCTCCGACAGCGGCCGCTACTTCCCCGGCGAGTACGTCCTGACCGGTCACAAGGACTCCGTCACCAACGCCGGCACGATCGAGCACTTCAAGCTCACCGACATGGTCGCGCTGGGCTCGGTCATCGGTGCCCTGTTCGGCTCCGGGGGCGGCGGCGAGGTCACCAACGCGATCTCTCTGCTGGCCGCCCAGGAGAAGCACGGCGTGGCCGACGGCACCAAGCTCTGGGAGTCGTTCCGCGAGCGCAACGACCCCGAGGCCGTCGTCACCGTCCACGACAAGAGCTTCCCGTACGCCACCAAGCCCGAGAACCCACAGGGCGAGGCCCTGCCCGACCCCGGCTCGGTCGCCGAGGAACAGCTCGTGTACGACCGCACCGGCAGCGCGGCCGGCTCCGCCGCGACCGGCGCCTCCACCAAGGCCGCCGAGACCGCCGTGACCTCGGCGAAGCGGGGCATGTCCAACGCCCTGGTGGTGAGCGGCGAGCACACCGCGAGCGGCCACCCGGTCGCCGTCTTCGGCCCGCAGACCGGCTACTTCGCCCCCCAGCTCCTCCTGCTCCAGGAGATCCAGGGCCCCGGCATCAGCGCCCGCGGCGCCTCCTTCGCGGGCCTGAGCATGTACGTCGAGCTCGGCCGCGGCCAGGACTACGCGTGGAGCGCGACCACCTCCGGCCAGGACATCATCGACACCTACGCCGTCGAGCTCTGCCAGGACGACCACCACTACCTGTACCGCGGCACCTGCACGGCGATGGAGAAGATCGAGCAGAAGAACGCCTGGAAGCCGACGACCGCCGACAACACCCCCGCGGGCTCGTACACGATGCGGGTCTGGCGGACGAAGTACGGCCCCGTCACGCACCGGGCCACCGTCGGCGGCAAGAAGGTCGCCTACACCACACTGCGCTCGTCCTACCTGCACGAGGCCGACTCGATCATCGGCTTCCAGATGTTGAACGACCCCGACTACGTCAAGGGCCCGGAGGACTTCCAGAAGGCGGTGCAGCACATCAACTACACCTTCAACTGGTTCTACGCCGACTCCGAGCACACCGCCTACTACAACAGCGGCGACAACCCGGTGCGGGCGACCGGCGTCGACGCGGAGTTCCCGGTGTGGGCGCAGCCGGCGTACGAGTGGCGGAACTGGGACCCGGCGAAGAACACGGCGCAGTACACCCCGCCCTCGGCCCACCCCAATTCCATCGACCAGGACTACTACATCTCCTGGAACAACAAGCAGGCCAAGGACTACACGACCGCGTCCTGGGGCGACGGCTCGGTGCACCGCGGCAACCTGCTGGAGGACCGGGTGCGAGGGCTCGTCGACGCGGGGGGTGTGACCCGGGCCTCGCTGGTGAAGGCGATGGCCGACGCGGGCCTTGCCGACCTGCGGGCCGAGGACGTACTCCCGGACCTGCTCAAGGTCGTCACCAGTTCCCCGGTGACCGACTCGACGGCCGCGGCCGCGGTGAGCAAGCTGCGGACGTGGCTGGCGGCGGGCGGCAAGCGCACCGAGACGTCGGCCGGCTCGAAGAAGTACGCCGACGGGGACGCCATCCGCACCCTGGACGCGTGGTGGCCGCTGCTGGTGAAGGCCCAGTTCGAACCGGGCCTCGGCAGCGAGCTGTATGCCGCGATGACGGACAACCTGCCCATCGACGAGTCCCCGTCGGCCGCCCACGGCCCGACCGGCGCGCACGCCGGAAGCGCCTTCCAGTACGGCTGGTGGTCCTACGTCGACAAGGACATCCGTGCCGTGCTCGGTGAGTCGGTGCAGGGCCCGCTCGACCGCACCTACTGCGGGGCCGGCAGCCTCAGTGCCTGCCGGGACCTCCTGATCGGCACCCTGAAGGAGGCGGCCGGCAGGACCGCGGCCCAGGTCTACCCCGGCGACGACCAGTGCTCGGCGGGCGACCAGTGGTGTGCCGACTCGATTGTCCAGCGCACCCTGGGCGGCATCAAGCACGGCAGGATCAGCTGGCAGAACCGGCCGACGTACCAGCAGGTGGTGGAGTTCACGTCACACCGGTGACGGGAAGGCGGCGGCGGGTCACTTGATGCGGCCCGCCGCCAGCACCACCTGCGCCAGCTCCCGGTGCGCGATGTCGCTGTGCGCCCCCGCCGGCGGCCCCCCGCGCCTGACGACCGCGGCCGCGTCGATGTTCACGCACCCCGATGCGGGCAGCTTCGTCCTCAGCGCGGCGGCCAGCTCGAACGACCGTGTCCCCGGCACCGCCTGCACCCCGCCGTGTCCCATCGCCCCCCACTTGGCGCCCAGCACCCGGCCGACGTCGAGAGCCGCGACCCCGCGCTCGTCCCCCGCCATGCGGGAGGCCAGCGGATACATCGTCGACAGGGCCGAGTCGTGCCGCGAGTGGCAGCACACCAGCGGTCCGTCGATACGGTTGTGCTGGCCCTCCAACACCCCACCCGAGCGCGCGTCGTGCGGCAGCCGGGACGCGAACGCGTAGTGCGAGAAGGCGCCTTGGAGCAGCGTCACCGACTTCACCGTGCGTACGCCCTTCGGAAGCCCACGCAGCGCGAACGACACCAGCCGCGCTCCGAAGCTGTGCCCGACCAGATGCACCCGCACCTGCGGTGCCCGCGCGGCCAGCTGCCCCACCACCCGGCCGAGCCCACGCTCACCGACCGTCCCGGCGCGCCGCTTCATGGCGTAGTACGTGCCCTGCCGCAGCAGCTCGTGCGCGCCCTCCCAGGGGTTCGGCAGCGAGAACGAGGCCGCACCGTCCGACGCTTCGAGATGCGTCAGCGCCTGCGCGAACTCCTCGCACACCGCCGCCACCGACCCCGTGAGCATGTCCGGCGAGTCCTGCGGCACGCCCTCCGCCAGCGTGTCCGCCGCGAACAGCACCTGCGGCCCCGGCGGAACGACGTCCACCAGCATCCGCACCAGCCGCCCGAACTCCTCCAATTCGGCCTCCTCACGCGGCTGCTGGTCCAACAGCCGCGCGATCTGGTCGATCACCGTCGCCCGGCCGGGAAAGGTCTCCAGCAGCGCGTGCCGCGTGTCCTTGTCCAGCACCGGCCGCCGCGGAAGCTCGGCCGCCACCGCCCGCGGGAAGTCCGGGATCGGCTCGTCCGAGAACCTCATCGACGGCCAGACCACGCCCACGTAGCCGATCCTCGCCGCCGGGGCGAGCTGCGGGATCGGCGCGAAGAAGCGGTCGTAGAGCCGGGTCGCCACCGAGCGGTCGTTGTTCCAGCCGTGCGCGAAGACGATCAGTTCACGGACGTGGTGCCGTGCCGCCCCGGCCAGTAGCCGGTCCCGCTTCCGGGAGTCCGGATCGCCGTCCGCGTCGAAGGTCAGCTCCCAGTACGGAGTCACGCTCACTGCCGGTTCCGCCATGACGGGCCCCCTCGTCCCCCGAAGTGGTGCGATACGGGCGCATCGTCCTGCTACCGGGCGGGATTGGCCATACGTCGTCACCCATCCGTGTAACCCCGTTGCGGGGCGCTCACTTGTACAGGAGGTACTCCCGCCGCACCCGCCGGAACGCCGCCAGCTCCCCCTGCCAGCCCGCCACCACCTCGTCGGCGCTCGCGCCCGCGTCGATCATCGTGCGGACCTGTGTGGAGCCGGTGAGCTTGTCGATCCAGTTGTCCGCACGCCAACTGAAGCCGCTCCAGGTCCTCTTGGCGGTCACCAGAAGGGCGATGCCGGTGCGGACGGGGTCGTATGCGGCGCGGTCGTGGACGTGGATCTGTACGCCGCCGATCGTCTTGCCCTGGAACTTGGAGAACGTCGGCGCGAAGTAGGCCTCTCGGAAGCGCACCCCGGGGAGGCGGAGTTCGTTCGCGGCCGCCGCCCAGCGTCCGTCGATGCCTTCGGCGCCCAGCAGTTCGAAGGGGCGGGTGGTGCCGCGTCCCTCCGAGAGGTTCGTGCCCTCGAAGAGACATGTTCCCGAGTAGACGAGGGCGGTGTCCGGCGTCGGCATGTTCGGGCTCGGCGGCACCCACGGCAGGTCCCAGGCATCGTAGAACGCGGACCGCTTCCAGCCCGTCATCCGTACGGTCTCCAGCGGCACCGGTGTCGTGAGGAACTCCCCGTTGAACAGCCGCGCCAGCTCGGCGACCGTCATGCCGTGCGCCTGGGAGATGGGCCGGCGGCCGACGAAGGTGGCGAACTCCATGTGCAGGACGGGGCCTTGGGCCGCCCGCCCGGTCACCGGGTTCGGCCGGTCCAGCACGACGAAGCGCTTGCCGGCCAGCTGAGCCGACTCCATGCAGTCGTAGAGCGTCCAGATGTAGGTGTAGAAGCGGGCTCCGGCGTCCTGGATGTCGAAGACCACCGTGTCCACGCCGGACGCGGTGAAGATGTCGGCGAGGGGGCGGCCGCTCTTCAGGTACGTGTCGTACACCGGGAGGCCGGTCGCCGGGTCGTCGTAGCGGCCTTCGGAGCCGCCTGCCTGGGCGGTGCCGCGAAAGCCGTGCTCGGGGCCGAAGACGGCCGTCAGGTTCACCCTTTCGTCGGCGTGCATGACGTCTACGATGTGGCGGACGTCGCGGGTCACGCCGGTGGGGTTGGTGACGATTCCGACCTTCTGGCCTTCGAGGGCCGAGTAACCGTCGGCTGCGAGCCGCTCGAATCCGGTTCGCAAGGGTCTGTGGCGATCGGCCGCGGCCGCTGCCGAAGGTAGGGATGCTGCTGCCGTTGTCGCTGCGAGGAGAGCTCGTCTGGATAGGCGCATGAGGGGCACGGTATTGCTCCCGCAGGTTGCGGGGAAGGTGCCGGGGCCCGGGGCGTGGCAGTCGTCCTTCCCAGCGACATACCGACCGGTTAGTCTGGTCGTACAGCAGAGCCGCAGTCGAAGGAGACCGATGGTGGAAGCCGTTCAGGGTGCCGGAGTCGTCGTGACCGGGGCTGGGGGTGGCATCGGGGCCGCGCTGGCCCGGCGCTTTGCCGCCGAGGGGGCTCGTGTCGTCGTCAATGATCTGGACGCCGGGAAGGCCGAGGCGGTCGCCGACGAGATCGGCGGCATCGCGGTCGCCGGTGACGCGTCCGCCGTCGTCGCCGACGCCCGGGACGCGCTCGGCGGTGCGGTCGACGTCTACTGCGCCAATGCCGGTGTCGCGTTCGGGGGCGACGACCCTGGACAGCCGCTCGACGAAAAGGCCTGGTCGACGTCCTGGGACGTCAATGTCATGGCACACGTGCGGGCCGCCAATGAACTCCTCCCGGCCTGGCTGGAGCGCGGCAGCGGACGCTTCGTCTCCACCGTCTCCGCCGCCGGACTGCTCACCATGATCGGCGCCGCGCCCTACGCCGTCACCAAGCACGGCGCCTACGCCTTCGCCGAGTACCTGTCGCTGACGTACCGCCACCGCGGCGTCAAGGTGCATGCCATCTGCCCGCAGGGCGTGCGCACCGACATGCTGGACGCCACCGGCAGTGCGGGGGACCTGGTCCTCAAGCCCACCGCCATCGAGCCTCAGGACGTGGCGGACGCCCTGTTCAAGGGCATGGCGGAGGACCGCTTCCTGATCCTGCCGCACCCCGAGGTCGCCGGGTACCACCAGGCGCGGGCCGCCGAGCCGGACCGCTGGCTGACCAACATGAACCACCTCCAACAGAAGTGGGAGGAGACCCGGTGACCGACTCCCTTTACGCGGCCAAGCCCTGGGTGGCCCTGCTCTCCGACGCCCAGCGCGCCCCGATAGCACCGGCCGACTCGCTCGTGCACGCCCTGCGCCGGGCCGTCGCCGAGACCCCGGAGCGTGTCTTCCTCGCCTATTTCGACGGCTGCCTGACCTACCGCGAGGTCGACGAGCTCAGCGACTCCGTCGCCGGGCACCTCGCCGCCCGTGGCCTGGAGCGCGGCGACCGGGTGGCGATCCTGCTGCAGAACTCCCCGCACTTCGTGCTCGCCCTGCTCGGCGCCTGGAAGGCGGGGGCGGTCGTCGTGCCGGTCAACCCCATGTACAAGTCGGGGGAGGTCGGCCACGTCCTGCGGGACGGCGAGGTGGCCGCGCTGATCTGCTCCGACCGGGCCTGGGAGTCGTATCTGCGTGAGACGGCGGGCGACTCGCCGGTGCGGATCGTGCTCACCGGCTGTGAGCTGGACTTCCAGACGCGGGGCGACGCGCGCGTGCTGACCTTCGAACGACTGCCGGGGGCCGAGGACGCCGACGACCTGACGGCCGTAGCCCGCGCCGGCCACAAGGCGCCGCCCGGGCGTGACCTCGGGCCGTCCGACATCGCGCTGATCAGCTACACCTCGGGTACGAGCGGCACCCCCAAGGGCGCCACCAACACGCACGGCAACGTCATGTACAACGCCGAGCGGCAGCGGACGGGGCTCGGCCTGCCGGACGCGCCCGTGTACTACGCGCTGGCACCGCTGTTCCACATCACCGGGATGGTCTGCCAACTCGGCGCGAGCCTGAACAGCGCGGGCACGCTGGTGCTGACGTACCGCTTCGACGCGGGCGTCGTGCTGGACGCGTTCGCCGAGCACCGGCCGCACTACACGGTCGGCCCGTCGACGGCCTTCATGGCGCTGGCCGCCCACCCGGCCGTCACCCCGGAGCACTTCTCCTCCTTCGTGAACATCTCTTCGGGCGGCGCCCCCGTGCCGCCCGCCCTGGTGGAGAAGTTCCGGGCCGGCTTCGGGCCGTACATCCGCAACGGCTACGGCCTCACCGAGTGCACCGCCCCCTGTGCCTCCGTCCCGCCCGGCCTGGAGGCCCCCGTCGACCCGGCCTCGGGGACGCTGGCCGTGGGGCTGCCGGGCCCGGAGACGGTCGTACGGATCGTCGACGAGCAGGGCGGGGAGGTGCCGTTCGGCGAGCAGGGCGAGATCGTGGTGCGCGGGCCGCAGGTCGTCCCCGGCTACTGGCGGCGCCCCGACGCCACCGCCGAGACCTTCCCCGACGGCGAACTGCGCACCGGGGACATCGGCTTCATGGACGCCGAGGGCTGGCTGTACGTCGTCGACCGCAAGAAGGACATGATCAACGCGTCGGGCTTCAAGGTGTGGCCGCGCGAGGTCGAGGACGTGCTCTACACGCACCCGGCGGTGCGCGAGGCGGCCGTCGTGGGGGTGCCCGACGGGTACCGCGGGGAGACCGTCAAGGCGTACATCAGCCTCCGTCCGGGTGCGGAAACGGACCCCGACACACTCGCCGCTTACTGCAAGGAGAGACTGGCCGCCTACAAATATCCGCGGCAGGTGGAGATCCTGCCCGACTTGCCCAAGACGGCAAGTGGGAAGATCCTCCGTCGGGAACTTCGTTCCCGCGCGAACGACGGCTAGACGCAAGCAGGAAAATCTCGGAAGGGCAGGTGGCGGCACAGTGGCCAGGACGACGGACGGTGACGGTACGCCCGTCCCGCAGCGGCTGCTCGCCGCCGCCACCCGGCTCTTCGCGGAGCGGGGTTACGACCGCACCTCGGTGCAGGAGATCGTCGAGGCGGCCGGCGTCACCAAGGGGGCGCTGTACCACTACTTCGGCTCCAAGGACGACCTCCTGCACGAGGTGTACGCGCGCGTGCTGCGTGTGCAGCAGGAGCGGCTGGACGCCTTCGCGGGGGCCGACGAGCCCATCGAGAAGCGGCTGCGCGGGGCGGCGGCGGACGTCGTGGTGACGACCATCGAGAACCTCGACGACGCGATGATCTTCTTCCGGTCGATGCACCATCTCAGCCCGGAGAAGAACAAGCAGGTGCGCGCCGAGCGGCGGCGCTACCACGAGCGCTTCCGTGCGCTCGTCGAGGAGGGCCAGGAGGCGGGCGTCTTCTCCACGACGACCCCGGCGGACCTCGTCGTGGACTACCACTTCGGCTCCGTGCACCACCTGTCGACGTGGTACCGCCCCGACGGCCCGATGAGCCCCCAGGAGGTCGCGGACCACCTGGCGGACCTGCTGCTGCGGGCACTTCGGCCCTGAAGGAGCCTCGAACTACAACGCCGGAGGGGCTGGATTCCAGCCCCTCCGGCGTTTGCGGCCCCTACGGAGTCACAGGTACTTCTTCAACTCCCGCCGCGCCAGCGACCGCTGATGCACCTCGTCCGGCCCGTCGGCGATCATCAGGGTCCGCGCGGCGGCGTACAGCTCCGCGAGCGGGAAGTCCTGGCTGACGCCCCCCGCACCGTGCAACTGGATCGCCCGGTCGAGGATGTCGACGACCGCACGCGGCGTGGCGATCTTGATGGACTGGATCTCCGTGTGAGCACCCTTGTTGCCGACGGTGTCCATCAGCCAGGCAGTCTTGAGCACGAGAAGCCGCAGCTGCTCGACCGTCACCCGCGCGTCGGCGATCCAGTTGTGGACCACGCCCTGCTGGGCCAGCGCCTTGCCGAAGGCGTTCCGGGACACCGCCCGGCGGCACATCAGCTCGATCGCCCGCTCGGCCATGCCGATCAGCCGCATGCAGTGGTGGATACGGCCCGGACCGAGCCGCGCCTGGGCGATGGCGAAGCCGCCGCCCTCCTCGCCGATGAGGTTGGACACCGGCACGCGCGCGTGGTCGAAGATCACCTCGGCGTGGCCGCCGTGGGAGTGGTCCTCGTAGCCGAAGACCCGCATGGCGCGCTTGATCGTGACGCCCGGGGTGTCGCGGGGGACCAGGATCATGGACTGCTGACGCCGGATGTCCTCGCCCTCCGGGTCCGTCTTGCCCATCACGATGAGGATCTTGCAGTCCGGGTTCATCGCCCCGGAGATGTACCACTTGCGGCCGGTGATGACGTACTCGTCGCCGTCCCGCTCCATGTGCGTGGTGATGTTCGTGGCGTCCGAGGAGGCCACATCCGGCTCGGTCATCGCGAACGCCGAGCGGATCTCACCGGCCAGCAGCGGCTCCAGCCACTGCTTCTTCTGCTGCTCGTCGCCGAACTGGGACAGCACCTCCATGTTGCCGGTGTCGGGCGCCGCGCAGTTCGTGGCCGTCGGTGCCAGGTGCGGGGAGCGGCCGGTGATCTCGGCGAGCGGGGCGTACTGGAGGTTGGTCAGCCCGGCCCCGTACTCCTGGTCCGGCAGGAAGAGGTTCCACAGGCCCTGCCTGCGCGCCTCGGCCTTGAGCTCCTCCACCACGGCCGGCGTGTCCCACGGGGACGCCAGCGCGGCCCGCTGCTCCTCGGCCACCGCCTCGGCGGGATGGACGTACTCGTCCATGAAGGCGAGCAGCTTGGCGCGCAGTTCCTCGGTGCGCGCGTCGAACGCGAAGTCCATGTCCGTCAGCCCTCCTGGATTCCGTCTTGAAGAGTGCTCAGGCCGTGCTCGATGAAGACCGGGACCAGGTCGCCGATGCGGTCGAAGCCGCGGCCGACCGTCTGGCCCAGCGTGTAGCGGTAGTGGATGCCCTCCAGGATCACGGCGAGCTTGAACCAGGCGAACGCCGTGTACCAGGAGACCGCGGAGACGTCGCGCCCCGAGCGCGCGGCGTACCGCTCGATCAGTTCGGCCGGATCCGGGTGCCCCGGGGCCTGGGCGGTCGTGGAGACGGGGGAGTCGGGCATCTCCAGCGGCATGCTGTACATCACCAGCAGGCCCAGGTCGGTGAGCGGGTCGCCGAGCGTCGACATCTCCCAGTCGAGGATCGCCTTGATCTTGTCGTCGTCCCCGATGAGGACGTTGTCCAGCCGGTAGTCGCCGTGGACCACCGTCGCCGCGGGAGAGGTCGGCAGCCGGCGGCCGAGCGTCGCGTGCAGCTCGTCGATGCCGGCCAGCTCGCGGTTGCGGGAGGCGTCCAACTGCTTGCCCCAGCGGCGCAGTTGCCGGTCCAGGAAGCCCTCGGGCCGGCCGAAGTCCTCAAGACCCACCGACGCCGGCTCCACCGCGTGCAGCTCGACGAGGGTGTCCACCAGCGACAGCACCGCGCCCCGGGTGCGCTCCGCGCCGAGCGGGGCGAGCTGGTCGGCGGTGCGGTACGGGGTGCCCGCGACGAACTCCATGACGTAGAACGGCGATCCGAGCACCTCCTCGTCCTCGCACAGCAGCACCGGCCGCGGCACCGGCACGTCCGTCGGGTGCAGCGCGCTGATGACCCGGTGCTCGCGCTTCATGTCGTGCGCGGTGGCGAGGACGTGGCCGAGCGGGGGCCGCCGTACGACCCACTGCGAGGTGCCGTCGGAGACCATGTACGTGAGGTTGGACCGTCCGCCCTCGATCAGCCGGCCGGTCAGCGGGCCGCTCGCCAGACCGGGCCGCTCGCGCTCGAGCAGGCCGCGCAGCCGTTCGAGATCGAGTCCGGGCGGATGGTCGGGGCTCATACGGGGCTCCTAAAGGCAGGTTAACGAGACCTGACTCATGATGCCGACCAGTCGGTATGTCGTCCAGTGGGGGAGCCGAACGTGATCGGGGCCACGATAGGCCGACAGCTCCCCGCGCGGTGCGTCGGGGAGCTGTCGGGCGTGCGTTCTCGGCCAGTACGGGGCGGGTCGGACAAAGCCGCCCGGGGGCTCCCGTGGGCTCAGTGGTCGTCCCAGTGGCCTGCGTGGGCGGCGTGCCGGTGGCCGTCGTGCAGGTAGTCGACGTGGTCGCCGTGCAGGACGCTCTCGTGCCCGCAGTCGCCGCCGTGCTGATGGGTGTGGCCCTCGTGCGCGACGTGCCCGTCCGTCTCGCACTCGTCCCAGTGGCCGCCGTGCTCGCGGTGCAGGTGACCGTCGTGCGCGTAGTCGGTGTGGTCGCCGTGCGGCACCGCGGTGTGCCCGCAGTCCGGACCGTGGGTGTGCGTGTGGGAGGGGTGTTCCACGTGCATGGTGGTCATGGTGCTCACCTTCGAAGGTGCGGGTGGTGACGTCGGACAGGCTGCCACGCGAACGGCGCATATCGGGTTATTCGGGCTTGCGTGGCGCCCTCCCACCCCGGAGGGTCGAACCCATGAAGGGCATCAGCTACACACGCTACGGCGGGGCCGACGAGCTCGCATACGGTGATGTGCGCGATCCGCGCGTCGGCCCCGACTCCGTGCTGGTGAAGGTGCGGGCGGCAGCGGTCAACCCGGTCGACTGGAAGTGCCGCGAGGGCTACCTGGACCGGATGCTCGAGCCGGTCTTCCCGGTTGTCCCCGGGTGGGACGTCTCCGGTGTCGTCGTCCAGCCCGGTGTGTCCGTCACGGAGTTCGGCGTCGGTGACGAGGTCATCGGCTACGTACGCGAGGACGTCCTCGCGCGCGGCACCTTCGCCGAGTACGTCGCCGCGCCCGTCCGCACCCTCGCGCGCAAGCCCCGCAACCTCACCTGGGAGGAGGCGGCCGGTCTGCCGCTGGTGGGGCTGACGGCGTTCCAGGTGCTGACCAAGATCCTCCAGGTCAGGCGCGGTGAAACGGTCCTCGTGCACGCCGCGGCCGGCGGTGTGGGCTCGATCGCCGTCCAGCTCGCCCGCCACCTGGGTGCCCGGGTGATCGGCACGGCGAGCGCGCACAACCACGACTTCGTACGCGGCCTCGGCGGTGAGCCGGTCGAGTACGGCGACGGCCTGACCGAGCGGGTGCGGGGGCTGGCGCCCGAGGGGGTGGACGCGGCGTTCGACACGGTCGGCGGTGACGCGCTGAAGGCCTCGGCCAACCTGCTGGCCCCCGAGGGCCGCCTGGTGTCCATCGCCGACCCGGACGTCTTCGACTACGGGGGCCGTTACTACTTCGTCCGCCCCGACGCGGCGGATCTGCTGCGGCTGTCCGAGCTGGCGGAGGAGGGGGTGGTGTCCGTGCACGTCTCGGAGACGTTCCCGCTGGAGCGGGCGGCGGACGCGCACCGGCTCAACCAGGAGGGCCGTACCCGGGGCAAGATCGTGGTCACGGTGGACTGGGAGACGGAGGAGGAGCCGGTGGCGCCGGAGGGGTTGTGGCAGGGGGCGGAGTGATCGGCTCGTAGCCGCGAGCGGAATCAGATCTCAGAGGACCAGGGCGGCGCCGCAGACGGCCAGGGCCACGGTGAACAGGACCGTGGCCGTGGCATGCCGGGGCGCGAGGGCCGCCGGTTCGGCGGACGAGGCGAGGACGCCGATACGGCGGTGGGCGAGCGCCAGAAAGCCCAGCCACAGCGCGAAGCACAGGGCGCAGACGACGAGCCCGACCACGGAAACTCCGCCGTGCAGTGCGGTCTTCACGGCGAGTACGGCGGCCACGGTGCCGGACAGGGTCGTACGGCGCCACGCGAGGCGCGTCCGCTCGGGCTGCAGCCCAGGATCCCTGAGGGGCTCCGCGATCGCCCCGGGGCTCACCCTTCCCACCCCACGAGCACGACGACGACCATCGCGATGGCCACGACCGCGACCACCAGGCTCAGCACCGCCGGGAACCGCGACACCGGCAGGTCCTCGCCCCGCCGCATCGCCTGCTCGCAGCGCACCCAGTGATTGACGGCGCGCAAGGAGCACAGCACGCCGGCCGCGAGCAGCGCGAGCGCCAGCCCGACGCGCCAGCCCCAGCGCAGATCCGGCAGAAACTGGTCCACCGCGAAGCCGCCGCCGACGAGCGCGAGCGCGGTACGCAGCCAGGCCAGAAAGGTGCGCTCGTTGGCCAGCGAGAACCGGTAGTCGGGTGTCCCGCCCTCCCGCCGAACCTCCTGCGGCGCAAACCACAGCCGGACGTTACGTACGAACTCGATCACATGCACGACCCTAACCGGGCGGCGGTCAGGGGGCGCTGTCGGTGCCACCCGCTACGGTTCGGCGCATGGATGTTCCCACGTCACTGGCCGGGTACGCGATGCCCGGGCACGGCATGGCGCCCGCCGAGCAGCTGCTCGGGATGCCCGGGTTCTGGCCGGCGTTCTATCTCCCCGTCCGGGACGACTTCGCACAGGACCCCGAAGTCTTCGGTGCCGACTCGGCGGACGTCGACGAGGCGATCTCGGCGCTGCACGGGGCGGAGGAGATCTGGCCGGCGATCCGCATCCCCATGACGGGCGGGCACATGCTGTGGATCGTCCACCGGAACTTTCCGGACGACGCGGGCACCGACTATCTGATCACCCACCCCGACTGGGACCGGCACGCCTGCCTGGCCTCGCTCGACGGGCACTACAGCGGGCCGGGACTGTCCTGGCCCGAGCTGGTCGCCGTGGCCGGGTCCGCCCCGGCCGGTGCGGCGGGTGTCGTGGATCCCGGACTGCGGCTGCTCCTGCTGCTGCCGGCCTTCGGCGACGCGGACATGCCCGAGGCGGAGGCGGTGGCTCGGACATCCGGTGCGCTCAGGGCGGTGGGCGTGGCCGAGGACGCGGCGCCCGACGTGGCGGAGCAGCTCCTGGACCACCCGTTCTGGGACGGGCCCGGCTGGGCGGTGCGGGGTCGCAGCCCGCTCAGCGGAGCCACGGCCGAGCCGAGCAGCCCACTGGCGCTCTGTGACGGGCGGTACAGCCCGCGCACCCTCCCGGCCGGCCTGGGCATCACCGCCGATCAGGAGCGGGCTCTCGCCGACGCGCTCGCGGGCCGTCCCGAGGCGGGTCAGCCGGCCGCAGCCCGGTAAGCCCTGAGCCGCTCGTACGCCGCCAGCCCGTCCGGCACCCACGCCCACTCCGCCAGCCGCCGCTCGACCTCGGCCTCCGGCAGGAAGTCGTGCCAGGCGACCTCCTCCACCTGCGGGTTCACCGGCATCTCGCAGCGCACCTCGTACACCGCTGACCACCAGGTCTGCCCGGCGCCGTCGTCGTAGAGGAACTTGAAGAGGTAGGCGGGGCGGGGGAGGCCGCTCACGCCGAGTTCCTCCTCGGCCTCGCGCAGGGCGGCCTCGTCGTAGGACTCGCCCGCGCCGACGACGCCGCCGACGAACATGTCGTACCGCGAGGGAAAGACCAGCTTCGTGGGCGTGCGGCGATGTACGAAGAGGTGGCCCTCGGAGTCGCGGGTCTCGATGAAGACGCAGCGGTGGCGCAGCCCCTTGGCGTAGGCCTCGCCGCGCCGGGACCGTCCGACGACCCGGTCGTGCTCGTCGACGATGTCGAGGATCTCGTCAGCAGCGCTCATGGGGGCCATCCAACCAGGACGGCCGCTCGCACGGTCAGCGTGCCGGAACCGCCGCCACAGCAACCTGCCGCGGCTGCTTCACGCCGCTCGGCATCGCCGAATGCGTGCCGAGCATGATGATGCCGACCACGATCGCGGCGAGCCCCGCCGCCTCCCACGCCAGCGCGCCCGAGTCGGCGCGCAGCCGGTCGCCGAGGAAGCCGACGCCGCAGAGGATGCCGGCCAGCGGCTGGGCCGCGGTCAGGGCCGGCAGGGACATGCGCAGGGACGCCGTCTCGAAGGCGCTCTGCACGAGGATCAGCCCGGTGAGGCCGAGCGCCACGACGGCGTACGGCTGCCAGCTGGTCAGGATCTCCGCCATGCCGCCCTCGGCGAACCGCTGCCCGGTCACGCGGGTGAGGGCGTCCTGCACGCCGTACAGCAGACCGGCCGCCGTGGCCAGCAGCGCAGGGCCCGCGCTGAGCCGCGAGCGCTTGGCGTACGCGGTGAGCAGCAGGGCCGCGCCCACCATGACGCCGATGATCAGCCACTGCCTGAAGTCACCACTGGGCGCCGACCCGCCGTGTGGCTGTCCGGCGACGATGAAGGTTGTCACACCGCCCGCGAGCAGTGCGAGTCCCGTCCAGCCCTGGCGGCCCAGCGGCTGCTTGGTCTGGCGGCGGGAGAGCGCGAGCGCGAAGAGCAGGTTGGTCGCCAGCAGCGGTTCCACGAGGGAGATCTCGCCCTGGCCCAGCGCCATCGCGCCGAGCGCCATGCCGACCACCATCAGCCCGATGCCGCCCAGCCAGCGGGGCACCTTCATCAGGTCGAGGAGGATCCGGGGGGAGAGGAAGTCCTTCAGCGGCGCCTTCTGGGCCGCGTTCTGCTGCAGTACGAAGCCGAAGCCCAGGCAGCATGCGGCGCTCACGGCGAGTATCAGGATCTGAAGCGACACGCTGCGTACCTCGATCATCCTGCCGGGTGGGGGACGGGGTGCGTAGGGGCCGACTGTAGCGGCACCAGGCCCGGCATGCGCGTCCTGTCATCGTGCGATGCCTGCCCGGGCTACGCCATGACGTACGCCACACACTCTGAACAATTCCGACATTTAACGCAAGGTGCATGAGTGGTGAACGCATCAACTGTCCCACCAGTCACAGCAGTTGACGCGTGTAACGCCTCGGTGGCCCTTGACGCGAACCATTGGCTGCGGGTTTGCTGTGCGTGATCGCTCGATGACAGGCCACATTCTTCCCCCGGACAGAACCCAGAACGGTGTCCCCACCCCCGCCACCTCTCGGCCGCGGCCGCAAGCGCGCATCCCACACTTTCGACGCGGCCCTGGACGACGCCGAGCTCGCCGCCGCCCGCACCGCGCTGGCCCAGGGCCGATGGCAGACGGCCCGCTCGCTGCTCGCCCGGACCGGCGACGACTGGGACCGCAGAGGGCACCGCGTCACGGTCCTCGCCCAGGAGCCGTACTGCGCCCCCTGGACCCGCGACTGGCTGCTCGCCGAGCCCGACTCCGCCGACGCCGCCGTCCTGCTCGCCCTCGCCCAGGTCCAGCGCGCCCTGCGCGGCAAGGAGAAGCCGGTCCGCGCCCGCGAGTCCTGCCACGCCGCCGCCACGCTCGCGCCCGCCGACCCCACCCCCTGGCTCGGCCTGCTCATGCTGGAGAGCGCGCTGGGCGCCGAGGAGGCGGTGCGGCGCCTGTTCGCCGAGGTCGGCGCCCGGTACGCCGACCACCACCACGCCCACCACCTGATGGTCGCCCGGCTCGCCGAACGCCACACCGGCGCCGGTCCCGACCCGCTGCACGAGGTCTACGACTTCGCCAACGCGGCCGCCGAGCGGGCCCCCGCCGACTCCCCGCTCGCCGTCCTCCCGGTCATCGCCCACGCCGAGCGCTACCGCGTCCTCGCGGGAGCCGGGCGTGAGCAGCCCGACGCCGCCACCTCCGGGCACTGGGCCGGCCGCCGGGCCCGGCAGGTGATGCGGGCCGCCTTCGACTGGTGGCTGGAGTGGGAGCAGGAGGGCCACCCGCGCCGTCTGGTCGACCTGAACTACCTCGCCCACGCCAAGGTCTGCGAGGGCCGCGGCGCCGAGGCCGCCGCCCTGTTCCACCGCATCGGCGAGCACGCCACCCCGTCGCCGTGGTCGTACCCGGACCGCGAGCCCTATCCCGCCTTCCGCGCCGCACGCGACACCGCGCTCGGCACGGCGTAACGCCCCCAACCGCAGTCGACCCAAGGACGGTCCCCGATGACCACGGGCAGTTCCAGCACGAGCAGAGCCACCGCCGGCAGCGGCGGGATCAGTACGTTCAAGGGACAGGACCGGGCCCTGCGCGCGGACCGGCTGGGCACGACGGGCCTGCTGCTGTCCGTGCTCGCCGCGACGGCACCCCTCATGGTGGTCGCGGGTGTCATGCCCACGACCTTCGGGGTGATGGGTGTCGTCGGGCAGCCGCTGCTCTTCGTGATCCTCGGCCTCGTCCTCGCGCTCTTCAGCATCGGATACGCCGAGATGAGCCGGCACGTCCACAACGCCGGCGCCTTCTACGCCTACATCTCCCGCGGCCTCGGCGGCACCGCGGGCGCCGGCGCCGCGATGGTCGCGCTCGTCGCCTACAACGCCCTCCAGGTCGGCATCTACGGCATCTTCGGCTTCGAGGTCTCCGGGCTCTTCGCCACCTACCTCGACACGGAGGTCGCCTGGTGGATACCGGCGCTGGCGGCGGTCCTCCTGGTGGGCGGGCTCGGCTGGCTGAAGATCGACCTCAACGCGCGCGTGCTCGGCGTGCTGCTGATCATCGAGGTCGTCCTCGTGGTCATCTTCGACGTCGCCGCGATCGCCGACCCCGCCAAGGAGGGCCTGTCGCTGCACGCCTTCAACCCGGACACCCTCACCGGCGCCGGCATCGGCACCGCACTGTGCTTCTGCGTCGCCGCCTTCCTCGGCTTCGAGCAGGCGCCCGTCTACGCCGAGGAGACCAGCCGCCCGCACGTCCTCGTGCCCCGCGTGATGTTCCTGGCCATCGGCGGCATCGCCGTCTTCTACACGATCAGCTGCTGGGCGTACACCGTCGCCGCGGGGCCCTCCGCCATCGTCGGCACCGCACAGGAGCAGAGCGCCGGACTGCTGTTCTTCCTCACCGAGGACCTCCTCGGCGCCGGCTTCACCGACGTCCTGCACGTGCTGTTCGTGACCGGCATGTTCGCGGCGATGCTCAGCTTCCACAACGTCGTCGCCCGCTACGCCTTCGCCATGGGCCGCGAGGGCCTGCTGCCGTCCGCCTTCGGCCGCACCAGCGGCGCGAGCGGCGCCCCCGGCACGGGTTCGCTGCTGCAGACCGCGATCTCCCTCGTGGTCGTCGCCGTCTTCGCGCTCACCGACGACAAGCCGACCGGCGACCCGACCGCCCCGGTGCTGCACCTGTTCACCTGGATGGGCAACCTCGGCGCGCTGGGCGTGGCCGCGCTGATGGCCGCCGCGTCGGTCTCCGTCATCGCCTTCTTCGTCCGCCGCGGGGCCGTCGCCGCCCAGTTCTGGCGGCTGGCCGCGTCCGGGCTCTCGGTCGTGGGGCTGCTGTTCATCGTCGTCTACACCGTCAAGGACTTCGACGTCCTGATCGGCGCGGGCCCGGACTCGGCCCTGAACTGGGCGTTGCCCGCCGTCATCGTCCTCGCGCTGGCCGTGGGCGTGCTCCAGGGCCTGCTCCTGCGCTCCCGCGCGCCCGAGCGGCACGCCCGCATCGGGCTCGGCAACGAGGCGTTCCAGCTGGACAAGGCGGCGGCGGAGAAGCCGTAGCGGCAGGCGGTGCGCCGGTGCCGCGTAAGAAGTGATTACGGAACCCTGACGAGCACCCGCGATCCCTGGTCCGGCCGGGGCCGCGGGTGTTCGAATGAGTAGGTGAACCCCGAACAGCCCGAGCGCGAGGGCGGAGAACAGGACGAGGAACAGGGCGGGCACACGGGCAAGCCGATCGGCCGCCGCGTCCTGCTCGGCACCCTCGGTCTGGGCGCCCTCGGCGTGGTCACCGCGCCCGTCCTGCAGCGCGGGATGGAGTCCTTCCTCGCGAGCGCCTCCGACAAGGACCCCACCGGCCTGACCGACCTGTTGCCCAACGGTGGGGGCTTCCGCTACTACTCGGTGACCTCGTCCGTCCCCCGCAAGAACGCCACCACCTACCGCCTCACCGTCGACGGCCTGGTCGACCGCCCCAGGACCTACACGCTGGCCGACCTGCGCGCCCTGCCGCAGACCCGGCTGGTGCGCGACGTCCAGTGCGTCACCGGCTGGCGGGTTCCCGACACTCCCTTCGAGGGCGTGCGCCTGTCCCGGCTCCTCGACGCCGCGGGAGTGCGCAAGGGGGCCGGTGCGGTGCGCTTCACCTGCTTCGACGGCGCCTACAGCGAGAGCCTCACCCTCGACCAGGCCCGCCGCGCCGACGTCATGGTGGCCCTGCGCATGCAGGACAAGGACCTGAACCACGCCCACGGCGGACCGGTCCGCCTCTATGTGGCGCCCATGTACTTCTACAAGTCCGCCAAGTGGCTCTCCGGCATCACCGTCACCGAGGACGTGAAACCGGGCTACTGGGAGGAACGGGGCTACGACGTCGACGCCTGGGTCGGCCGCTCGAACGGACGCGACGATGAGCCTACGACTTGACGCCCCCGGCCGGTCCACGGGCGTGCGGCGCTTCGGCCCGGCGACCCGCTGGGTGCACCGCACGACGGCCGCGCTGATGGGCGTGTGCGTGGTGACGGCGGCCTGCCTGTACATCCCGCAGCTCGCCGAACTCGTCGGCCGCCGCGAGCTGGTGGTCCGTATCCACGAGTGGTCCGGCCTCGCCCTGCCCGTGCCGGTCCTGGCCGGCCTCGCCTCCCGCTTTTTCCGTGCCGACCTCGGCTTCCTCAACCGCTTCGGCCCGCACGACCGCGTCTGGCTGCGCGCCACCCTGCACCGCGACAAACGGCCCGAGTCCCGTCCGGCGGGCAAGTTCAACGCCGGGCAGAAGATCTACGCCGCGTGGATCGCCGGCGCGACGCTGGTGATGCTCGGCACCGGCCTCATCATGTGGTTCACCCACCTCACCCCCCTGCAGTGGCGCACCGGCGCGACCTTCGTCCACGACTGGCTGGCCCTCACCATCGGCATCGTCCTCGCCGGCCACATCGGCATGGCCCTGGGCGACCCGGAGGCCCGCCGCGGCATGCGGACGGGCTCGGTCAGCCGGGAGTGGGCGGAGCGGGAGCATTCACGGTGGCGGCCATGACGGGCTGTACGGCGACAGGCCGAAGGGCTCCGTGAGGGTTCCGAGGGCCGAGGTCGCCGGGCCGGGGCGCGCCGCCGATCCGCCGAGGTCCGGCACCTCCACGCCGAGCGAGGACAGCAGTCTGCCGGGATCCGGCACCGACGCCCCCGGTTCATCGGTGGGCCCCGTGCCCGGCTCCTCCACCGTGTCCGGGCCGGTGACCGTGAAGGCGGCCGGCAGCCGGACCTCGGTGCCCGCGTGCCGCACGGCGATCTCGGCCGGGCCCGGCTCCAGGGCCGGTACGGCAACGGACAGCACCAGACGGTCACCCGACTCGGACTTCAGGACGGGCACACCCGGAACCGCCGACCCGCCGATGCTCACGCTCGCGTCCCGCAGCAGCTCGGCATGGTCGAAGTAGGTGCCGGTCAGCTCGATGCCGATCGTGTCACCGGGCCGTGCCTCGCCGTCGCCGCCCGTGTCGACGCCCTCGATCCGGTAGCCGCACGCCGGCGTGCCGCCCGGTGCGGCCGCGAGCCGGACGGTGCCGCCCGGGTGCCGCCGGTGGAAGTCGAGCAGCCCGCCCAGCACGGCGTACGCGGCGCGCCCCTTGCAGGTGTCGACGCGTCCGGCGAGTTCGGCATGGGCCCCGGCCGCCGCGTCCCAGTCACCGCCGCCCCGGCCCTGTACGGCCAGACAGGCCGCGGACAGCCCGCGCAGCAGCTGCCACTCCGCCTGCGCCGCCCCCTGCGGGATCTTCCCGAGGGCGGACTCGCAGCGCTCCGGCGCGCGGAGCAGGTCGTACACGCTCGCCGGATCGGGTGTGCCGTCGGAGTCGGGCGAATTCGGGCCGGGCGGCAGCCAAGGCGGGGCCTGGAGGATCACGGTGCCCCTGCCGCTCGGGGACGGGGCGGTCGGCGAAGGGCTGGGACTCGTGCTCACCGACCCGCCCGGCAACCCGCCGGGGACAGCGGTCGGCCCGGACGCGTTCGCGCCCGCCCGGCCGTTGGGCGACTGCTGCGCCACCGGAGCCGAGCGATCCGCCGGTCCCGTCGGCCCCCCGCCGCCCTCGGACGGCCCGGCGGTCACGATGGTGCCCCCGCCGCCCCTGCCGTCCGCAGTGCCGCCCCCGTCACTCGTGAAAGCGGCGGCGGCCACCGCCACCGCCCCGACCACGAGCAGCCCCGAGATACGCATCCCGAGGGAAACCGCCATGACACCCCCCGATGTTCACGCCCCCGACGGCAGCGGCAGCCTCCGGAGGTCACCTCATCATCGGGCCCAGAACGCTCTCGGGGAAGTCGCTTCATGCGATCGTCAGGGCGAGTTCAGGTATCCGCGTGCCGTGATCCCGGAAAACGGAAGCAGGGTGGACCGTCGGCCGCCCAGTCCGCCCAGTCCGCTCAGGCCCCGAAGTCCAACAGCACCTTGCACGATCTGCTCCGGTCCGCCGCGAGCGTGAACCCCGCCTCGGCCTCCCGCACCGGCACCACCGTGCTGACCAGCCCGTCGAACGACGCCTCGGTAGCGAGCAGTTCCAGCGCCCCGTCGAACTCCGCATCGAAGCGGAACGCTCCCCGCAGCTCGATCTCCCGGCTCACGACGAGGTTCCCCGCGAACGCACTGCGCCCCGCCGGCAGCATCCCCAGCTGCACCACGACGCCACCGCGCCGCACCAGCCGCAGACACGTGTCCAGCCCCGCGGCGACCCCCGAGGCCTCGATCGCCACGTCCACCTCGGAGGGCCACCCGGCAGCGTCCGGATCATCCGCCCGTACGAGGGTGTCGGCGCCGGCGATCCGCGCGTACTCAAGTGCCGTCGGCAGCAGGTCCGTCACCGTGACCCGCCCCGCCCCGGCCGCCCTCGCCGCCGCGACCACCAGACAGCCGATGGGCCCGGCACCGGTCACGAGGACATGCCTCCCGGCCAGGTCACCGGCCCGCCGCACCGCGTGCAGCGCGACGGACAGCGGCTCGGCGAGCGCTGCCCGCCGCAGGCCGAGGCCGGCCGGGAGCGGCCTCAACTGGCCGGCCGGTACGACAACCTGTGCGGCGAACCCGCCCTGGACGTGCGGAAAGCGCGCCGCGCTGCCCAGGTAGCGGGTGTCCCGGCAGACGTTGCGCCGCCCGTCCACGCACTCGGGGCAGACTTCGCAGGGCGTGGCCGGATGCACGGCGACGGCCGTACCGACAGCGGGACCCGGGGTGCCCGGGGAGCCGTACGACACGACCGTCCCGACCACCTCGTGCCCGAGCACCATGGGCTCCCTCAGCCGGAAGTCCCCGACCCCGCCGTGGAGCCAGTAGTGCAGGTCGGAGCCGCAGACCTCGCCGTAGCGCACGGCCACCAGCGCCTGCCCGGGACCGGGGACCGGCACCGGCAGCTCCTCGACCCGCAGATCGCCCTGACCGTGGATCACACAACCGAGCATCTCCGAGGCCTCCTTCACAGCACACTCGTCATGCCGCCGTCGACGTACAGCACCTGCCCGCCGACGAAGTCCGCGGCCGGTGAGGCGAGGAACAGCACCCCGCCCACCAGGTCCTCGGTACGGCCCCAGCGTCCCGCCGGGGTCCGGCGCCGTACCCATGAGCTGAACTCCTCGTCCGCGACGAGGGGCTGGGTCAGCTCGGTCTCGATGTAGCCGGGACCGAGGCCGTTGACCTGCACGCCGTAGGGGCCCCAGTCGGCGCACATGCCCTTGGTGAGCATCTTCAGGGCGCCCTTGGTGGCGGCGTAGGGCGCGATGCCGGGGCGGACCACCTCGCTCTGCAGCGAGCAGATGTTGATGATCTTCCCGTGGCCGCGTTCCGTCATCCGCCGGGCGGCCTCCCGGCCCACCAGGAACGCGCTGGTGAGGTTGGTGTCCAGGATGCGGTGCCAGTCCGTGTCCGTGAACTCCAGCAGGGGTGCGCGCAGTTGCATGCCCGCGTTGTTGACCAGGATGTCGAGCGGGCCGACCCGCTCCTCGACGTCCGCGATCCCGGCGGCCACCGACGTACCGTCGGTCACGTCGAACGCGGCCGTGTGGATCCGGTCGCCGGGAAGTCCGGCGGCCAGTCCGGCGGCGGCCTCGCCGAGGCGTTCGCCGTTGCGTCCGTTGAGGACCACCGTGCAGCCGGCCTCCGCCAGGCCGCGGGCGAGCGCCAGGCCGATGCCCCGGCTGGAGCCCGTGACCAGGGCGGTGCGGCCGCTGATGTCGAAGAGCGGGTGGCTCATGCCCGTACCCCTAGATGATCAGTGAGAGCAGCAGGACGAGACCGCCGGCGACCACCGAGATGATCGTCTCCATGACGGACCAGGTCTTGATGGTCTGGCCGACGCTCAGGCCGAAGTACTCCTTCACCATCCAGAACCCGGCGTCGTTGACGTGGCTGAAGAACAGCGAGCCGGCGCCGATGGCGAGGACGAGCAGGGCGGTGTGGGTCGTCGACATGTCGGCCGCCAGCGGGGCGACCAGACCGGCCGCCGAGACCGTGGCCACCGTCGCCGAGCCCGTCGCCAGCCGTATCGCCACCGCGATCAGCCAGGCCAGCAACAGCGCGGGGATCGACCAGTCCTTGGAGATGTCGAGGACCATCTGGCCCACGCCGGTGTCGATCAGCGTCTGCTTGAAGCCGCCGCCGGCGCCCACGATCAGCAGGATGCCCGCGATGGGCGCGAGGCCCTTCTCGACGAGCGGCGACAGTCGCTCCTTGCCGAACCCGGCGGGCCTGAGCAGCGTGAAGATGCCCACGAGTACGGAGGCGAGGAGCGCGATCATCGGGGAGCCGATGACGTCGAACACGCGCTGGACGGTGTTCTCGGGGTCGTCGATCACGATGTCGACCAGCGCCTTGGAGAGCATCAGGACGACGGGCAGGAGGATGGTGGCCAGCGTGGCACCGAAGCCGGGCCGCTTCTCCAGGTCCTCGGAGACCCGCTGGGGGATCATCCGCTCGGGCGCCGGGACGTCCACCCAACGGGCCGCGTACCGCGAGAACACCGGGCCGGCGATGATCACCGTCGGGATGGCGACGAGGACGCCGAGCGCCAGCGTCACACCCAGGTTGGCGCCGACCGCGTCGATCGCGACCAGCGGGCCGGGGTGCGGCGGGACCAGGCCGTGCATCACGGAGAGACCGGCGAGGGCCGGGATGCCGATGCGCATCAGCGAGTAGTTGCCGCGCTTGGCGACCATCAGCACGACCGGGATCAGCAGCACGACGCCGACCTCGAAGAACAGCGGCAGACCGATCACCGAGGCGATCAGCACCATCGCCCACGGCATCGAACGGCCCTTTGCCCGGGCGAGGATGGTGTCGACGATCTGGTCGGCGCCGCCGGAGTCGGCGAGCATCTTGCCGAGGATCGCGCCGAGGGCGATCAGCACGCCCACGCCGGCCACGGTGGTGCCGAGCCCGGCGGAGAAGCTGGTGATGACCTTGTCGAGCGGCGCCCCGGCGATCGCGCCGAGCGCCAGTGACCCGAGGGTCAGCGACAGGAAGGCGTGGAGCTTGAACTGGGTGATGAGCAGGACGATGACGGCGATGCCCGCCAGGACGGCGATGCCCAGCTGAGCGTGGCCGGCCGAGGTGATGGGCTCGACGGTGTCCGCTGCCAGCATCTCGACGCTGAGTCTGGTCACGGGGTTCCCTTACAGGTACGGGGGATTGGGGAAGGGGGCGAGCGGGGTCAGGCGGTCGGCTCGGGAAGCGCCGTCAGGGCCGACACGGCCCGTCCGGTGATCTCCTCGGGGCTGCCCGACACATCCACGACGACTCCCGCCTCGTCCTCCTGAAGCGGCTGGAGCGTGGCGAACTGGGAGTCGAGCAGTGCCGTGGGCATGAAGTGCCCCTGCCGGTGCGACATCCGGTCTTCGATGAGGGCGCGGTCGCCCGCCAGGTGCACGAACACCAGGTCCGGTGCGGCGGCCCGCAGCCGGTCCCGGTACGACCGCTTCAGCGCCGAGCAGCTGACCACCCCGCCGAGCCCCGCCCGTTCGTGCGCCCAGGTGCCGATGGCGTCGAGCCACGGCCACCTGTCGTCGTCGCCGAGCGGGGTGCCGGCCGACATCTTGGCGATGTTGGCCGACGGGTGGAAGTCGTCGCCCTCGGCATAGGGGACGCCGAGCCGGGCCGCGAGCAGGGGACCGATGGTGGTCTTCCCGGTGCCCGCAACGCCCATGACCACGACGACATGGGGGGTACTCATCGCTGCCTCACTGTCTGCTGTCCTCGTCGACACGTGATGTCGACGCAACTGAAACTCATTAGGTACGACGAATTCAAGAGTGTGTGACATATAAGTCTGACTTTTTGATCGCGTGACTTGCCCCGTACGCTGAGTGCATGAGCACAACGGGCCGGGGGCTGCACGGCCGAGTACTGGAAACCCTCGGCCCCGCGATCACCGCGGGCGAGTACCCGCCGGGCAGCGTTCTGCGCACGGACGAACTGGCTCAGCGCTTCGACGTGTCCCGCTCGGTGATGCGCGAGGCGGTCCGCGTCCTGGAGTCCATGTACCTGGTGGAGTCCCGCCGCCGCGTGGGCGTGACGATCCGTCCGAAGTCCGAGTGGAACGTCTATGACCCCCAGGTCATCCGCTGGCGCCTGGCCGGCGCCGACCGCCCCCAGCAGCTGCGCTCCCTCACGGTCCTGCGCTCGGCCATCGAGCCGGTGGCGGCAGGACTGGCCGCCAAGTACGCCACGGCCGACCAGTGCGCCGAACTCACCGAGTGCGCCCTCGGCATGGTCGCCCACTCACGCGGCCACCAGCTGGAGGGCTACCTCATCCACGACGTCGCCTTCCACCGAGTCATCCTCAACGCCTCCGGCAACGAGATGTTCGCCCGCCTCGGTGACGTGGTGACCGAGGTCCTGGCCGGCCGCACCCACCACGAGGTCATGTTCGAGGACCCCGACCCCGCCGCGGTCACCCTGCACGTCCAGGTCGCCGAGGCGGTCCGCGGCGGCGACGCGGTCCGGGCGGAACACCTGACCCGCGAGATCACCATGGGCGCCCTCCAGGAACTCGACATCCTGGCCCCGTAGGTGCCCTAGCTCAGGAACTCCCCGTCCACGTACACCCACGCCCCCTCGACCCGCTCGAACCGGCTCCGCTCATGCAGCGACCCACCCCGGTACGAGGCCCGGAAGGTCACCGTCCCCGTGGCGTGGAACGCCGACCCGTCCGCCGTCTCCAGGATCTCCAGCCCGGTCCACCGCATCCCCGGCTCGAGATCCAGCCGCGCGGGCCGCGTCCGCGGATGCCAGGTGCGCAGCAGATACGCCGCATCACCCTGGACGAACGCGCTGTACCGCGACCGCATCAGCGCCTCGGCTGTCGGTGCGGCCGCCGCACCGGAGTGGAAGCGGCCGCAGCAGTCGTCGTACGCCTTGGGCAGCCCGCAGGGGCAGGAACGCGAGGTCATGCCCGCCATTGTGCTAGCCCGCCGCCCGCGTCTCGGTCCCGGGCAACGGCGGCAGCGCGGTCCCGTACACCCACGCCTCGAACAGCTCCTCCACCGGCTCGGTCGCGAACCGGGCCACGTACGAGGTGAAGGCCTGGGTCGTCACCGTGCCGTTGCGGTGCAGCCGGCCCCAGCCGCGCAGCATGCGGAAGAAGGCGATGTCCCCGAGCGCGCAGCGCACGGCGTGCAGGGTCAGCCCGCCGCGTTCGTACAGCCGGTCGTCGAACATCGACTTGCGCCCCGGATCCGCCAGCCGCAGATCCTGCGGCATCGACGACAGCAACCGGTGTGCGGCGGCGGCGAGTTGCTGCGCCGTACGCCCGCCCGACCGCTCCGACCAGAGCCACTCCGCGTACTTCGCGAACCCCTCGTTCAGCCAGATGTGCCGCCAGTCGGCGATGGACACGCTGTTGCCGAACCACTGGTGCGCCAGCTCGTGCGCCACCAGCCGCTCCGAACCCCGCGCACCGTCCACGTGGTTGGCGCCGAACAGCGACAACCCCTGCGCCTCGACGGGCACATCGAGTTCCTCCTCGGTCACCACGACCGCGTACTCGTCGAAGGGGTACGGCCCGAACAGATCCTGGAACAGCTCCATCATCTGCGGCTGGCGTGCGAAGTCCCGCGAGAACTCCGGCAGCAGATGCGCCGGGATGTGCCCGTGCTGCGGAACGCCGCCCAGGCCCGGGTCGCCCAGCAGCACCGTCTGGTACTTGCCGATCGACAGCCCGACCAGATAGCTGGACGTCGGCGCCGACTGCTCGTACACCCAGGTGGTCGTGCTCGCCTTCGTCGTACGGGTCAGCAGCCGCCCGCCCGCGACCACCGCGTACGCCGACGGCGTGGTGATCGAGATCTGGTACGACGCCTTGTCGGCGGGCCGGTCGTTGCACGGGTACCAGGACGGCGCCCCGATCGGCTGGCTCGCCACCAGCGCCCCGTCCTCCAGCTCCTCCCAACCGAGCCCGCCCCAGGGGCTGTTCACCGGCTTGGGGTTGCCCGACCAGTGCACCTCGACCGTGAAGGCCGCCCCGGCACGGATCGGCTTGGCGGGGCGGATCCGCAGCCGCCCCCCGCGGTGGGTGTAGTGCGGCTGCCGTCCGTCGACCCGGACCCGGCCGATCTTGAAGTCGGCAAGGTTCAGCATGAACTCGGTCAGCGGCGCCCGTCCCGCTATGGCGTTGATCCGCGCCGCCCCGGAGAGCCGGTTCGGGCCCGGGCGGTAGTCCAGCGCGAACTCGTACCGGTGCACCCGGTACCGGGGATCGCCGTGCTCCGGGAAGTACGGGTCCGCGCCTGCCGTCTGCTGAACTGCCACTGCTGTCTGTGCTCCCTGCGCCGTACTGCTGCCACTCCGTGCCGGCCCGCCGCCCACCGACCCCGAGTGGGCCGCGCTCAAGGACGCCATGCTTCGATCGGATTACCGAGCCAACGGGTGTCGTCGGGGACCGACTCCGCCGCCATGACGAGCGACGCGGGACCCAGTGTCGTACGGGCCCCGATCACGCTGCCCGGAAGGACGATCCCGCCAGGACCCAGCGTCGCGCCCTCACGGAGGACCACAGTATCCGTCCGCAAGATCCGGTCGTGGAAGAGGTGTGTCTGGAGCACACAGCCCCGGTTCACGGTGGCGGCGTCCTCAAGGGTCACCAGATCGGTCTCCGGCAGCCAGTAGCTGTCCACCCACACGCCCTTGCCGATGCGCGCCCCGAGCCCGCGCAGCCACGCCGTCATCACCGGCGTCCCCGGCACCGAACCCGCCAGCCACGGCACGGCGAGCACCTCGACGAACGTGTCCGCCAGCTCGTTGCGCCACACGAACCCGGACCACAGCGGATGCTCCCCGCTGCGGTGCCGGCCCACCAGCACCCACTTCGCGACGACGGACACGAGCCCCGCCAAGGCACCGGCCCCGAGCAGCACCAGCCCCGACAGCAGCGGCGCCCAGACCCCCAGCACGCACAGCGCCGCGATGGTCAGCACCGCCAGACCGGCCGAGCAGAACACCGGCACGATCCGGCACAGCTCCACCAGCGCGCGCGCCCACAGCAGCCGGGCCGGGGGATCGTACGTACGGCTCTGGTCGCCATCGGCCGTGCTGCGCGGCAGCTTCACCGGCGGCAGCCCCAGATACGACGTGCCCTTCTTCGCCTTCTTCGGCGTCGCCGACAGCACGCCGACCAGGCCGCCCTCCGGCACGGTCCGCCCGGGCGCCGTCATCCCCGAGTTCCCGAGGAAGGCCCGCCGCCCGATCTCCGCCCGCCCGATCCGCATCCAGCCGCCACCGAGCTCGTACGGCGCGGTCAGGGTGTCGTCGGCCAGGAACGCGCCCTCACCGACCGTGGTCAGACTGGGCAGCGCCAGCACGGTCGACACCTCCGCGCCCCGCCCGATCCGCATGCCCAGCAGCCGCAGCCACACCGGCGTGACCAGCCCGGCGTACAGCGGGAACAGGGTCTCGCGCGAGCGGTCCATCAGCTGCGTGACGGTCCAGGCCTGCCAGCCGATCCGGCTGTGCGTGGGATGCGTTCCCTCACGCAGACCGAGGCTCAGCAGCCGCACGCCGATCAGGATCAGCACGGCGTACGCCAGCCCGAAGGCGAGCGTCGCCGGAACGAGGGCCAGCGCGGCGCCCGTCAGGGGTGCGTCCGGCGTGAAGATCTCCCGGCCCACGAGGAACGCCGCCACGCCCGCCAGCACGGGCAGCGCGCTCAGCGCGACGCCGGTGATGCCGTACATGACACGCCAGTACGTCCCGCGCCGCGGCCGTTCCTTCGGCCAGTTGCGCTTGGCCTTGCCCAGCTTGACCGCCGGCGCGCCCGCCCACCGCTGGCCGGTGGGAATCTGCCCGGTGACCGCCGAACCGGGCGCCACCTCGGCCCGCTTGCCGACCCGGGCGCCGGGGAAGAGCATGCTGCGCGTGCCGACGACGGCATGCGCGCCCACCTTGACCGTGCCGATCTCCAGCCGGTCCCCGTCCAGCCAGTAGCCGGACAGATCCACCTCGGACTCGACGGCCGCGCCGCGTCCCAGCTTGAGCAGCCCGGTGACCGGCGGCAGCGAGTGCAGGTCGACGTCCGGCCCGACCTTGGCGCCCAGCGCTCGCGCATACCGTTCCAGCCAGGCCCCGGTCAGCGAGGTCGCCCCGCTGAACTCGGCCAGCCGCTCGGCCGCCCACAACCGCAGATGCAGGCTGCCCCCGCGCGCGTACCGTCCGGGCTTCACACCCTTGAGCAGCAGCCGCGCACCCCCGGCGGCCAGCACGAGCCGCCCCGGCGGGCTGTACAGCACGACCGCTCCGACGGCGACGAGCCACCAGGAGGCGGTGGGCAGCCACCCGTGGGCGGGCAGCAGATTCCCCAGCGCGGCCAGCGCGACCGTCCAGCGCAGGCCGAGCAGCGTGAACAGCGGAACGAGAAGAAGGAGCTGGATCACCTGCGCGCGCCGGGGCACCGGCGCCACGAATCGTTCCGCCCCGTCGTCGTGCGCGGACTTCTCCAGGTGCCGGGCCAGCTTCCGCAGGACCGGCTGCTGGTAGATGTCCAGCACGGCCGCGCTCGGATACCGGGTCCGCAGCCGAGTCGTCAGCTGCGCGGCGGCCAGACTGCCGCCGCCGATCGCGAAGAAGTCGTCGGAGGCGCGGGACACGGGGATGCCGAGCACCTCGGCCCACTGCTCGGCGAGCCAGGCCTCGGTGCCGTAGAGCTGCTCCGCCGGACCGCCGGTCTCCAGGCCCTCCAGCGGCCAGGGCAGCGCGCCTCGGTCCACCTTGCCCGAGGTACGGGTCGGCAGCTCCTCGACGGGCGCCAGCAGCGGCACGAGCGCGGCGGGCAGCGCGGCGCGCAGCTTCTCGACGGCGACGGCGTGATCCCAGCCGTCCTGCGTGACGACGTACCCGACGAGCAGCTGATTGCCGCTGCGAGCGGTCCGCACGGCGGCGGCCGCCCCGGCGACGCCCGGCAGCGCCTGCAACGCGGCATCCACCTCTCCGAGCTCGATCCGCCGCCCGCCGAGCTTGATCTGCTCGTCGGCACGCCCGAGGAAGACCAGCCCCTCCGGCTCCGCCTTGACGAGGTCACCACTGCGATACGCCCGCTCCCAGCCGAGCGACTCCAGCGGCGCGTACTTCTCGGCGTCCTTCTCGGCATCGAGATACCGGGCCAGCCCGACCCCGCCGATCACCAGCTGCCCGCTCGCGCCCATCGGCACGGGCTCCCCGGCCTCGTCGACGACGGCCAGCTCCCAGCCGTTCAGCGGCAGCCCGATCCGGATCGGCTCCGCACCGCTCATGAGCGACGCACAGGCGACGACGGTCGCCTCGGTCGGGCCGTACGTGTTCCAGACCTCGCGCCCCTCGGTCACCAGCCGCTGCGTCAGCTCGGGCGGGCAGGCCTCGCCGCCGAAGATCAGCAGGCGTACGTCGTTGAGGGTCTCGGGCTCCCAGAGCGCGGCGAGCGTGGGCACGGTCGACACGACCGTGATCTCCTGCTCGACCAGCCAGGGCCCGAGGTCGGCACCACTTCTGACCTGCGCACGCGGCACCGGCACCAGACAGGCGCCGTACCGCCATGCCAGCCACATCTCCTCGCAGGACGCGTCGAACGCGACCGACAGCCCCGCCATGACCCGGTCCCCGGGCCCGATCGGCTCCTCGGTGAGGAACAGCGCGGCCTCGGCGTCCACGAACGCGGCGGCACTGCGGTGCGAGACGGCGACGCCCTTGGGCTTCCCGGTGGAACCGGACGTGAAGATGATCCACGCGTCGTGCCCGACGCCGGGACGGGCGGCGGGGGACTCGGACGTGCCGTGCACGGTGATCTCGTGCCCGGCGCCGACGACGGCCCGTACGTCCGCCTCCCCGAACACCAGCTCGGCCCGCTCGTCCGGGTCCTCGGCGTCGACGGGGACGTATGCGGCACCGGCCGCGAGCACGGCGAGGATCGCCACGTAGAGGTCATTGGTGCCGGACGGCACCCGCACGCCCACCCGGTCGCCGAGCCCGACCCCGGCCGCGCCGAGCCCGCGCCGCAGCCGCTCCACCTCGACGGCCAGCGCACGGTAGGTCAGGCTGGTCGTGCCGTCGTCCAGCGCCGGCTCGTCGGGGTAGGACCGCACGGATGCCTCGAAGATGTCGACGAGCGTGCGCGGGGAGGCCGCCGGGCCTCCGGAGAAACGTGCCGTGTCACCGAACCGCTGGTGGATCTCTGCGCCGAGCTCTTCGTCGAGCAGGCCGAGAGCATTGCTCTCCTGTATGGCTGCCATCCGGTCCTCGCGTCTCGATCCCGGAAGCCTCCGGGGCGCTGGCGGGCCCGCAGGTCTGCCTGGGGTTGTCCGGCGCCAGCTCCGTAACAAGCCGGAAATTTTAGTACGAAGCTAGGTTCGGGCACTTCGATACGCCACTTGGAGCAGCCGTTCGGGGCGGCGCGGGCGCGGGAAAGGGGCGCTGACCTGGTGATCTTCGACGGAACGAGACTTCCCCCACACACAACGAGCGCGGGCCGTGACCTCATGGTCACGGCCCGCGCTTTTTCGCGTGTCCGAGGGGGGACTTGAACCCCCACGCCCGATAAAGGGCACTAGCACCTCAA
>NZ_JBSGVW010000033.1:0-118564 GCF_053608645.1 Streptomyces sp. NPDC055013 | reverse complement strand
GCCCCAGGGGCTACTGACGGCCGGCGACGACCGACTCACTATGACCGGCCGCGCCCCGCGGCAGAGCCGCATGCCGGTGCAGCCCCGCGCCCCTTCGGGGGCGCCCCACCGTCCCCTGAGTGGCAGCGACCCGAGACGCCCCAGGGGCTACTGACGGCCGGCGACGACCGACTCACTATGACCGGCCGCGCCCCGCGGCAGAGCCGCATGCCGGTGCAGCCCCGCGCCCCTTTCGGGGCGTGCCGCCGTTCCCAGCGCCGCGTCCAGATCCGCCCACAGGTCGTCCACGTCCTCCAGCCCCACCGACATCCGCAGCAGTCGGTCGCTCACCCCGGCGTCGCGTCGGTCGTCCGCGTCCACGATGCGGTGGCTGATGGACGCCGGGTGCTGGATGAGGGTGTCGACGCTGCCGAGACTCACGGCGGGGGTGATCAGGCGGACGTCGGCGATGACCTCGTGCGAGTCACCGTGGACCTCGAAGGCGATCATGGCGCCGCCGATGCGCGGATAGTGGACGCGGGCGACGCGCGGGTCGTCGGCGAGGCGGCGGGCGAGTTCGGCGGCGCTCGCCGAGGCGGCCCGTACCCGCACCGGGAGGGTCGACAGGCCCCGCAGCAGCAGATAGCCGGCCAGCGGATGCAGGACGCCTCCCGTGGCGAACCGTATCTGCCGCAGCCGCCCGGCGAACTCCTCGTCGCAGGCCACGACGCCCGCCATCACGTCACCGTGGCCGCCGAGGTACTTGGTGGCGCTGTGCAGCACGAGCCGCGCACCCTGTTCCGCGGGGCGTTGGAGCACCGGTGTGGCGAAGGTGTTGTCCGCGAGCAGCGGCACGGAGCCGCAGGCATGGGCCACCGCCCGCAGGTCCACCTCGGCGAGCGTGGGATTCGCCGGGGACTCGACCATCACCAGGCCGGTGTCCGGACGCAGCGCCTCCGTGATTCCGGCCGGGTCGGTCCAGGTCACCTCCGAGCCCAGCACTCCGGCGGTGAGCAGATGGTCGCTGCAGCCGTACAGGGGGCGTACGGCGACGACATGGCGCAGGCCCATCGACGCGCGTGCGAGAAGAACGGCGCTCAGTGCCGCCATCCCGCTGGCGAAGGCGACCGATGCCTCGGTGCCCTCCAGCCGGGCGAGGGCGGTCTCGAAGCGGGCGACGGTCGGGTTGCCCAGGCGGCCGTAGACGGGCGGGCCGTCCGGCTCCGCTCCGGTGGCGGCGAAGGCGTCGATGCGGGCGGCTTCGGCGCGGCTGTCGTAGGAGGGGTAGGTGGTGGAAAGGTCGATCGGCGGAGCGTGCAGGCCCTGTCGGGCGAGGTCGTCGCGGCCGGCGTGCACGGCCTCGGTGGCGAGTGCTCTCGGTGCGGTGCGTACGTCGTCGTACCCGTGCATAAGGTCGTATGCCTCCCTGCTCGCTGGATCCATGGGCAGCCATGGGCTGAAGGCCGAACAGCGGAAGACTGAACAGTGGGCGGGGTTCAGTGGTGGAAGACCGTGTTACGTTCGGCCAATGGCCGAATCTGTCGTACTGGATCCGGTCGATCTGCATCTGCTGCGGCTCCTGCAGAACGACGCCCGGACCACCTATCGCGACCTCGCCACGCAGGTCGGGGTCGCACCGTCGACGTGTCTGGACCGGGTGACGCGGCTGCGCCGCTCGGGCGTGATCCTCGGCCATCAGCTCAGGCTGGACCCGGCCAAGCTGGGCCGTGGGCTTCAGGCGCTGCTGTCCGTGCAGGTCAGGCCGCATCGCCGGGAGTTGGTGGGGCCGTTCGTGGAGCGGATCCGGGCGATGCCGGAGTCACTGACCGTCTTCCATCTGACCGGGCCGGACGACTATCTGGTCCATGTCGCGGTCGCGGACATGGCGGATCTGCAGCGGCTGGTGCTGGACGAGTTCACGTCCCGGCGTGAGGTGGCACGGGTCGAGACGCGGTTGATCTTCCAGCAGTGGGACTGCGGCCCGCTTCTGCCACATGACACGCCGGAGAACAAGCCCTCAGCGAAATCGGGCTGATGTGGGACAAGCGCCGGTGAAACCGGGCTGACGCGGCGACGGTCGCCGTATGAGGATGGACCGCATGTCTGAGACCAACAGCCCGCTGCCCCGTGAGGTCGCCGACGCGTATGTCGACGAGCTCATCGCCCTCGACCCGGTGACCGGTACGTACCTTGGCGTGAAGGAGAGTTCGAGCAAGCTGCCCGACCTCTCCCCCGCGGGCCAGGAGGCGCTCGCGGACCTCGCGCGGGCCACGCTCGCCCGGCTCGACGCGGCCGAGCGGCTGCCCGGCGCGGACAGTGACATCGAGCGCCGGTGCGCGCGCCTGCTGCGCGAGCGGCTCACCGCGGAACTCGCCGTGCACGAGGCCGACGAGGGCCTGCGCGCGGTCGGCAACATGGCCACGCCCGCGCACTCGGTGCGCGAGATCTTCACCGTCACCCCGAATCAGACCGACGAGGACTGGGCGGCGATCGCCGAGCGGCTGCGCGCGGTGCCGGCCGCGTACGCGGGCTACCGCGAGTCCCTCACCCTGGGCCTGGAGCGCAAGCTGTACGCGGCGCCGCGTCCGACCGCCACGTTCGTCGAGCAGCTCACCGAGTGGTCCGACACCGGCGAAGGACATGGCTGGTTCGAGGACTTCGTGTCGGCCGGGCCCGATGCGCTGCGCGCGGAGCTGGACGACGCCGCCCGCGGGGCCACGGCCGCCGTGGTGGAGCTGCGCGACTGGATGCGCGACGTGTACGCGCCGGCGACCGAGGGCGCCCCGAACACGGTGGGACGCGAGCGGTACGCCCGCTGGGCGCGCTATTTCAACGGTATCGACCTCGATCTGGACGAGGCGTACGCGTACGGCTGGGCCGAGTACCACCGGCTGCTCGGCGAGATGAAGAAGGAGGCGGAGAAGATCCTTCCCGGCGCCGCGACCCCATGGGTGGCGCTGGCGCACCTCGACGAGCACGGCCACCACATCGAGGGCGTCGACGAGGTCCGCGACTGGCTCCAGGGCCTGATGGACGAGGCGATCGAGAAGCTGGACGGCACGCACTTCGAACTCGCCGAGCCGGTGCGGAAGGTGGAGTCGCGCATCGCCCCGCCCGGCGGCGCGGCGGCCCCGTACTACACGGCCCCCTCCGAGGACTTCTCGCGGCCGGGCCGCACCTGGCTGCCGACGATGGGGCAGACCCGCTTCCCGGTCTACGACCTGGTCTCGACCTGGTACCACGAGGGCGTGCCGGGCCATCACCTCCAGCTCGCGCAATGGACGTACGTCGCCGGGAACCTCTCCCGCTACCAGGCCACCATCGGCGGGGTCAGCGCCAACGCCGAGGGCTGGGCCCTGTACGCGGAGCGGCTCATGGACGAGCTCGGCTTCCTCACGGACCCGGAGCACCGGCTGGGCTACCTCGACGCCCAGATGATGCGGGCCGCGCGGGTCATCGTCGACATCGGCATGCATCTGGAGCTGGAGATCCCGGCCGACTCCCCGTTCCACCCGGGCGAGCGCTGGACTCCGGAGCTCGCCCAGGAGTTCTTCGGCTCGCACAGCAGCCGTCCGGCGGACTTCGTGGAGAGCGAACTGACCCGTTATCTGACGATTCCGGGCCAGGCCATCGGCTACAAGCTGGGCGAGCGGGCATGGCTGCTGGGCCGCGAGAAGGCGCGCGAGCGGCACGGCGACGCCTTCGACCTCAAGGCGTGGCACATGGCGGCCCTGTCCCAGGGTTCCCTGGGCCTGGACGACCTGGTGGACGAGCTGGCCCAGCTCTGAGGCGGACGCCGGAGCCTGTCGCGCGGGCCAACGCCTGCTGCAGGCTCCGGCACCCTCGACCCCGGCGTCGTCACCCTCAACCACCCCGGCCTCGTCACCTCAACGCAGGAATCCGCCCTCGGAGTTGATGACCTCACCGGTGATCCAGCCCGCCTCGTCGGTGGCCAGCCAGGCGATGAGGCGGGCGGGGTCGTCGGGCATGCCCCACCGGCCGGCGGGGAAGCGGGCGGCCACGGCCTGGTACGCCTCGCCGCTCAGGTAGTCCGTGTCGACAGGGCCGGGGTTGACGGTGTTCACCGTGATGCCCTGCCCGGCGAGCGTGGTCGACAGCGAGCGGGTGATCGACGCCAGGGCGCCCTTCTGCAGGGCGTAGGCGATCTCCCCGGGCATGCCACCCGCGATGTCCTGCCCGGAGGTCATCATCACGACGCGGCCGCCGGGACCGGCCGGCCTCAGCCGGGCGTGGGCCTGGACGAGGAGCAGTACCGCACGGGTGTCGACCGCCCAGTGCGCGTCGAGCATCGCGGCGTCGATCTCGTCGAGGGTGCCGTCGGAGCCGCTGACGGCGTGGTTGGCGATCAGGATGTCGAGCCGTCCGCCCAGTGCCGCGGCCGCCGTGGCGATCAGCTCGGCGGGCGCGGCCGGGTCGGACAGGTCACCGGGTCCCGCGAGAACCTGGGCATCGGGGTCGCCGAGTGCCGCACGCACGGAGGCGACGACGTCGTCCGGGCTGTCGGCTCCCCACGGCATGGCGGCGTCGTGCGGCACATGGTGGTGCAGATAGACACTCGCCCCGTAGGCGGCGAGCCGCCGTGCCACCGCATGACCGATGCCGGCGCGTCTGCTGGCCCCCGTGACCAGAGCGGTCCGGCCGCGCAGGGGCAGCGGGTCACGGCGCAGGTCTTCGGGGGTGGGGTGCGGAAGTCGGGGCATGGCAGATCATGATGGCGACCGGCCGGGTGAGGCGCACCTGGTTATTGATGCACCTACGTGGCATCAGTGCGGCAGTCGTCGCAGCTGGACGAGCCCCAGCCAGGTTTCCGGACCGGGCTGCACCTGCGCGGCCCGGACCGCGTACGCGCCCGGTTCCAGGGCCACGCGCAGATGCTCGGTGCGTTCCGTCTCACGCCCCGGCCAGGCCGAGTCGAACAGGACCACGGTCCCCGGCACGTTCCAGCGCACCTCGTGTCCCCAGACCGCCGTGGCGAGGGCGTCCGGAACCCGGGCCAGCAGTTCCGCTTCGGAGTCGGCCGCGCACCAGCGCACGAAGATGCCCTGGTCGGGCAGGTAGGTGGTCGAGGCGGGCTCGTCGCCGAGCACCAGTGCCGCGCTGTCTCCCACGGGCAGGAGTCCGACGAATCCGTCGATTTCGCAGGCCCGGTCGTAGTCCGAGGCCGTCTCGTCACCGTCGGCGCCCGCCCAGAACGGCAGCACCGTCTCCGGCACCGCTATCAGCGGGCCGCCGCCCGACTCCACCCACTCCACCGCGCTCGGTTCCGCGTATCGCACCATGGCAGCAGAACCTACACGCCCCACGTTGCGCTCAGATCACCGTGCCCAACTACCGTCTCAGCAGCCGCAGTTGTCGGCACCCATGCGCGGCGCGGTCAGCGGATCGGCCTCCCGACGCTCTCGCCCCTGCCAGGTCTCGTACTCGAAGCCCTCACGCACCCAGTACTCGAATCCGCCGAGCATCTCCTTGACCCGGTAGCCGAGTTCGGCCAGGGCCAGGGCGGCCCGGGTCGCACCGTTGCAGCCGGGACCCCAGCAGTACGTCACGACCGGCACGGACCTGTCGAGGAGCTGCTCCGCCTGCTCGGGGATCAGCGCGGTGGGGAGGTGGATGGAGCCGGGGATGTGGCCCTGGTCCCAGGACTCGGTGGAACGGGAGTCCAGGACGACGAAGCCGGGGTCGGCATCGGCCGCGAGAGCGGCGGCGACGTCGGACACGTCCGCGTGAAAGACGAGGCTCGTACGGAAGTGGGCGGCGGCCTCGGCAGGCGTGGCGGGCGCGACGCGCAGGACAGCGTTGGGCGTAGTCGTCATGATCGGAAATCTACGACCGTTGATCCACGCCCTGAAGAGGAAATCCTCTGCGCTCCTCTTGATCTGCCGGGGAATGCCCTGCTACTCCTCGCTCATGACCGCGTATTCCCCGGACGCCACCGACTGGCGCATCCTCGACGTCCTCCAGCGGGACGGCCGCGCCAGCTTTGCCGAGCTCGCCAGGGCGGTGTCCATGTCCGCGAGTGCGGTCACCGAGCGGGTGCGGCGACTGGAGGAGGCGGGCGTCATCCAGGGCTACGCCGCCGTGGTGGACCCCGAGCGGCTGGGCCTGCCGATCCTGGCCTTCGTCCGCCTCCGGTACCCGAACGGCAACTACAAGCCCTTCCACGACCTGGTCGCCGCGACGCCCGAGATCCTGGAGGCCCATCACGTCACCGGTGACGACTGTTTCGTCATCAAGGTCACGGCCCGTTCGATGCGGCATCTGGAGGAGGTGTCCGGCAAGATCGGCACCCTGGGCTCGGTGACGACGAGCGTCGTCTACTCGTCCCCGCTGCCCCGCCGCCCGCTCGGCCACTGACATCACCCCTGCGCCGCCGTCTGCCGGGCCACCGGAGTCACCCGACACCCCGTTGCCGAAGCACCGACCCCGATCTCCCCTTCACGACCTCCAACTGCGCATGGATCCGCCGCCGCAGATCCGCGACATGGCTGACGATCCCGACGCTGCGGTCGCGCTCGCGCAGGGAGTCGAGCACGTCGAGCACCTCGTCGAGGGTCTGGTCGTCGAGGCTGCCGAAGCCCTCGTCGATGAAGAGCGTGTCCAGGCGGACCCCGCCGGCCTCGTCGGTCACGACGTCCGCGAGGCCGAGAGCGAGGGCCAGAGAGGCGAAGAACGTCTCGCCGCCCGACAGCGTCGCCGTGTCCCGCTCCCGCCCGGTCCAGGCGTCGACGACATGCAGCCCGAGCCCGCTGCGGCCACGACCGGCCCGGTCGTCGGAGTGGACGAGGGTGTAGCGGCCGGACGACATGCGTTGCAGCCGTACGGTCGCCGCGGCGGCGACCTGTTCGAGACGGGCCGCCAGGACGTAGGACTCCAGGCGCATCTTGCGCTCGTTGTCCGACGAGGTTCCGGCGGTGAGCGTGGCGAGGCGGGCCACGCGGTCGTACTCCCGGCGCAGCGGGGCCAGTTGGCGCACGGCGGCGGTCGCGCGCGTGGACAGCCGGTCGAGCTCGGTACAGCGCCGGGCGGCGGCGTCACGCGCGGACGCGGCGTCGCGGGCCCGCTGGGCCGCCGCTGAAGCTGCCCGCTCCGTGGATGCCACCTCGGCCGGCGCCTGCTGGGCGGCGGCTGAGGTGTCGGCCTCGGCGAGGACGGCGCGTACTGCGGACTCTTCGGACTGCCAGGCGTCCAGCCGTCGTTGCAGGTCGCGGTGGGCGGCGTCGTCGAGGAGCGAGTCGGCAGCGGCCTGCGGGGTGTCGAAGCCCGCGCGGAAGGCGGCGTCGGCCAGGCGGGCGTCGGCGTCCTTGAGCCGTTGGGCGATGTCCTCCTCGGCGCGCGCGGTGTCGGCGGCGTCGGTGAGCAGCTCGGCCTGCCGCGCCAGTTGGGCGGCTCGCGCGGACACGCTGGCGGCGGTGCCGCGGGCCTGGGTCAACTCCCCCTCCAAAGTGGCCCGTTCCCGGTCCAGCCGCTCGCGGTGGCCCACCCGGGACGCGACTCTGACCGCCGCCCGCTGCCGGTCGGCGGTCCGCTGTTCGTACTCCGCCTCGGCCCGGCGCAGCTCCTCGTGCGCCGGGTGCAGCGCGGACGCATCCCGGCGGGCCTGCGCCCACAGACGCTCCAGCTCCTCGCAGTGCGAGGCGAGTTGGTCGGTCGGCGAGTCGCCGGCCTCGGCCGTGGCGGCGGCCAGCGCCTCGCGTACGACGCCCAGGTGCCGCTCCTTTTCGCTGTGCCGTTCCTCCGCCTGCTGGTAGGCGGCCAGCGCGCGCTCCTCCGCCTCCCGGTCCACGTGCCCGGCGTCCTTGCGGGCGGGAGCGGGGTGGTCGATGGCCCCGCAGACCGCGCAGGGTTCACCATCCTGCAACTGGGCGGCCAGCTCGGCGGCGATGCCCTCCAGCCGCTGTTCCTTGACGTCGAGCCAGTGCGCCTTGGCCTCGAGCACCTGTTCCTGGGCGAGTCGGGCCTGTTCGGCGGCAGCGTCCGTGTCACCGGCGAGCTGGTCACGCATCCGCGCGGCACCGAGCCGCTGCTGCGCGGGCTCACGCTGTACGGCGAGCTGCTCGGCCCGGGTCGCGGCGTCCTGGGCGGTGTCGATACGGGCCTGGAGTGCGGCGCGGTTCTCCTCCCACCCGGCGAGCCAGTCCTCGGCGTCCTGCAGCAGGCCCTCGTCGGCCCGTTCCTGACGGTCGAGTTCGTCACGCTCGTCGACGAGGTCGGCCAGTCGCTGTTCACCGCGACGCGCGGACTCCAGTCCGCCCAGTTCCTCGGCGGCCCGGCGCGCGGCGACCGCGAGCCCGGCGGCGCCTGCCCCCGCGAAGGTCTCCGGCAACAGTCCACGCGCGTGTGCCTCGGCCGCCGCCGCGCGCCGGTGCTCCGCCTCGGCGGCGTCACGCAGCTCCAGCGCGGGCGCCACGGCCTCCGCCTTGCGGGAGCGCTCCATCCTGGCCTGCGCCTGCCGGTAGCCGTCGGCGCGTGCGTCCAGCAGCGCGGCCCGCTCCCGGGCCTCGGTGAACCGCCGCTGCAGCCGGGCCACTTCGCGTAGGTCGGCCAGGGCGCGCTCGGCGGCCGCCTGGGCGGACTCGGCGGCCAGGAGGCGGCAGTGGGCGACGGTCAGCTGCTCGCGGGCGGTGCTGCGGGCGATGGCGGCAGCACCGAGGATGGCCTCGGCGAGGCCCGGCTCGCCCGGTGCGAGGTCGGGCGGCAACTGCATGGCGTTACCCGCCGCCTGCTGCATCCGGTGGGCGTCGGCCAGCAACGCGGCGTCGCCGTCCCGCACCTGGGCCTCGGCCGCCCGCCGGCGCTCGGCGAGGCGCTTCTCGACCTCGGCGAAGCGGTGCGTGTCGAAGAGGCGGCCCAGCAGCTTGCCGCGAGCCTCGGCGTCGGCGCGCAGGAAGCGTGCGAAGTCGCCCTGGGGCAACAGCACCACCTGGCAGAACTGCTCACGGCTCATGCCGAGCAGCTGGGTGATCTCCTCGCCGATCTCCTGGTGCGAACGGCTGAGGTCCTTCCAGGTCCCGGCCTGCGCGTCGTACGCACGCAGCCAGGTCTGGGCCTTGTCGAGCGTCGTGCCCGAGCCGCGCTTCTTGGGGCGCTCCCAGGGCGGCTGCCGGGTGACCTCCAACCGGCGTCCGGCGACGGTGAGTTCGAGCCGGACCTCCGTGCGCGTGCCGGCCGCGGCGTGATCGCTGCGCAGGGCCATGCCCTGGCCGCTCTGGCGGGCACCCGGCACGGAGCCGTAGAGCGCATAGCAGACGGCGTCCAGGACGGAGGTCTTGCCGGCGCCGGTCGGTCCGTGCAGCAGGAACAGGCCGGCCAGGGAGAGCGCGTCGAAGTCCACGGTCTGCGAACCGCCGAAGGGCCCGAAGGCCGTCACGTCGAGGCGATGGAGCCTCACCGCGCCACCTCCCGCACAATCTCGTCGGCCCGCACCGCGTCGAACGCGTCCCTCAGCACACCCTGTTCGTGCTCGTCCGGCCCGGCCCCGCGCACATGCGCCACGAAGTCCTCCGCGATCTCCTGGTCGCTCCTGCCCGCGAGCCGCTGCGCATAGGACACCTCGGGATCGTCGGGCGCCCGCTCGGGGTCGAAGACGAGACTGAGCGTGTGCGGGAAGCGCTCGACGAGGCGGGCCATGGGGTCGGCCGGGCGCACCGCGTCCGTGAGCGTCGCCTCGGTCCAGGCCTCCTCGCACCGCGTGAGCGCGGGGTCGGCGAGCAGGTCCTCCAGCGTCCCCCTGATCCTGGCCAGCGCACGCGGCACCGGGCAGTCGACCCGCTCGGCGGTGACCCCTCCGTCGGCGTCCAGGTCGACGAGCCACATGCTCTTGCGGTGATCGGCCTCGGAGAAGGAGTACGGCAGTGGCGAGCCCGAGTAGCGGACGCGCTCGGTGATGGTCTGGCAGCCGTGGAGGTGACCCAGCGCCACGTAGTCGACGCCGTCGAAGACTCCCGCGGGGACCGCGGCCACCCCACCGACGGTGATGTCCCGCTCGCTGTCGCTGGCCTCGCCCCCGGTGACGAAGGCATGCGCGAGAACGACCGACCGCGTGCCATGCGCGCGTGCGGCGAGGTCCGCGCGCACCCGGTCCATGGCGGCGGCCAGCACGGCCTCGTGTCCGGGCTTGTCGACGGCGAACTCGTCCTTCACCAGGGCGGGTTCGAGATACGGCAGCCCGTAGAAGGCCACGTCGCCGAAGTCGTCCCGCAGCACGACCGGCGTCCCGCATGCCGACGGCTCGGTCCGTAGATGGACACCCGCGCGGCCGATCAGCCCCGCTCCCACACCGAGCCGACGGGCCGAGTCATGATTCCCCGAGATCATCACTGTCGGGACGCCGAGGTCGGCTAGCCGGTGCAGCGCGTCGTCGAACAGCTCGACCGCGGCGAGCGGCGGCACCGCCCGGTCGTACACGTCTCCCGACACGACCACCGCGCCCACACCGCGCTCACGCACGGTCGTGACGAGGTGACCGATGAACTCGGCCTGGGCCCCGAGCATGTTCACCCGGTGGAACGCCCTGCCGAGATGCCAGTCGGAAGTGTGCAGCAGTCTCATGATCCCCGAGACTAACGGCCGGGTCTGACAGCACGGGCGGTTACTCCCGTATCGCCCCGTCATGACAGGGACTCCATACGCGCGTTACGGACATTTCACCCAGCATGTCCATCCCGGGCTGCCGCCCGGCCAGCCCCTCACGCGTCCCCGTACGCCTCTCCCCCGAGCTCGAACCCCGCCGCCCCTGCCGTCGCGTCCGCCAGCCACGCCCGGAACGCCTCCACGTCGGCGTCCGGCAGACCGATCTCGATCGTGACCGCCTCGCCGTACCGCACGTCCCGGACCTCCCGCCCGGTCGACCTGAGGTCGTTCTCCACCTTGCCCGCGCGCTGGTGGTCGACGGTCACCGTGGCCAGCCGGAAGCGGCGGCGGGTGAGCGTGCCGAGCTCGTCCATCGCCTCCCCCACGGCACCGCCGTAGGCCCGGATGAGCCCGCCCGCGCCGAGCTTCACGCCGCCGTAGTAGCGGGTGACGACGGCAACTACGTACCGCATGTCGCGGCGCAGCAGCATCTGGAGCATGGGGACGCCGGCCGTGCCGCCCGGTTCGCCGTCGTCGCTGGCCTTCTGGATCGCGGCGTCGGCGCCGATGACGTAGGCCCAGCAGTTGTGGGTGGCGTCCGCGTGCTCCTTGCGGATGCCGGCGATGAAGTCCTGGGCCTCCTGTTCGGTGGCCGCCGGGGCGAGCGCACAGATGAAGCGTGAGCGGTTGACCTCGGTCTCGTGCACGCCCGCGCGGGCGACTGTGCGGTACTCGTCCTGCATCCGGCCAGCCTATGCCGACCTTCCGCGGACCCTCGTCCCGAGGCCCGAGCTCCAGGCCCGGCGCCACAGCCGTTCATCGGTTCACGTCTTCTTGCCCCGCGCCACCATCACCCCCGTCAGCAGCGCCGTGCCCGGCGTGAGAGCCCGCCATGTGGTGCCGTGCCAGGCCAGTACGGCGATCGCCGACGTCGGGAACTTCACGCGGACCTCGTCGAGCGCATCGTCGAGGTCGTCGCCCGCGAGGTCGAGGACGAGGTCCTCCAGGCCCGGGTTGTGCCCGACCAGCAGCAGCGTCTCGACCTCGGCGGGCACCTCCTGCACGACCGCCAGCAGGTCGGGCACGTCGGCCGCGTAGAGCCGCGGGTCGTGACGCACCGGTGGCGGCGTGCCCCACTGGGAGGCCGCCAGTTCCCAGGTCCCACGCGCGCGTGCGGCGGTCGAGCACAGGGCGAGGTCCGGCAGGCAGTCGGCCTCGGCGAGCATCCGGCCCGCGACCGAGGCGTCGCGGAGACCGCGTGGGGCGAGCGGGCGTTCGTGGTCGGCGACGCCGTCCGGCCAGGCGGACTTGGCGTGCCGCAGGACGACCAGGCGGCGCAGCGGACCCGCGCCCATCCGCGCGGTCATGCCGGGCTTCCCAGGTCGCGCGCGAGGTCGAGGCCGAGGAGCCGGTCGGCATAGGCGTACGTCTCGAAGCGGGCGCCGTCCGACAGGTCCGGGGCGGTCTCCACCCAGCGCAGGACCCCGAGCACGCCGGGTACGTCGAGGTCGTCCTCCCAGGCGGTACGCAGTTCGGTGCGCACCTCGTCGGGGATGGGCCGTGACGGCCGCTGCGCCCAGCCCCCGACGGCCCGGCGCCAGCGGACGAGCGTGTCGTGGGCCTCGGCCAGCGCGGCCACGTCGAGGCGTACGGGCACGCTTCTGCGCCGGGAGAGCAGTGCGAGACGCAGGGCGGCGGGGTCGCCCTCCTCGGGGGGTGCCTCCGAGTGCACGGGCGCGACGGCGACCCGTACCCCGTCGGGTTCCGCGTCACCGCCTTCGCGCACGACGTGGATCACCTGCGCCTCGCCCAGGCCGCCCGAGGCCGCGTCCCGGCCGTCCTCGAAGGGCCGGATGCCGAGCGCCGCGGCGCCCGCCCGCAGCTCCGCCTGCTGCCGCTCCTCGTCGAGCAGTGACCAGACCGGCGTACCGCCGAGCTCCAGGGCGCGGACGAGGAGGTCGGCGACGAGCAGCACCCGCAGGGCGGTGACGTCGAAGCCCTCCGTATGCGCCTCGATGCGGGTCAGGCCGCGGCGGGCGGGCGCGGCGTCGACGGGCTTGCCGGTTCGGGCGTCGATGATGCGCAGCACGGAGCGAGCGTAGGCGCCCGCACGGCCGTCCGCAGCCATCCGGCCCGCTTTCCGGTCAGCGTGGCGGGCCTCGGGTCTGCCGGGACTTGGCTGGTCATCCATGGTCGTACGGCCCATTCACGCGCGCGAGGCGTCTGTCGTACCCGGGCATCGCCACCCCCTGCCGTGCGGACTGCCCGAACGGTACTGCGCACGGGCTCGCCCGGACAGGAGTTCGGACCAGGGTTCCGAGGTTCCTCGGCGTGTCGGGGAATCCTCGCGAGTCGTCGGCCGTTGTGGGTCATGAGAGCAGCTGGACGGCAGTTGTACGAGACACGGGTACGGACGAGGCACAGGGAGGCCGACGGTGTACGGCGACGAGGCAGCGGTCCGCAGGATCCTCACCGAACTGGGCGACACCTGGGCCGTCGTGGGCCTGTCGTCGAACGAGCGGCGGGCTGCCTACGGGGTCGCCGAGGTACTGCAGCACTACGGCAAGCGCATCGTTCCGGTCCACCCCAAGGCGGAGACCGTCCATGGCGAGCGTGGCTATGCCTCCTTGGCGGACATCCCCTTCGACGTGGACGTGGTCGACGTCTTCGTGAACAGCGACCTCGCCGGCCCTATCGCCGACGACGCGGTCGCCAAGGGCGCCAAGGCGGTCTGGTTCCAGCTGGGCGTCATCGACGAGGCGGCGTACGAGCGCACACGCGCGGCGGGACTGGAGATGGTCATGGACCGCTGCCCTGCAATCGAGATACCGCGCCTCGGCCGGTCCCACCACTGAGTCGCGGCTGCCCCGAGCCGCCCCCCGGAACCCTCCCCTCCCTACGACGGCCACCCCATAATGCTCGGGTGACTTCCACCTCCCCCCACCCCAACTCCAGAGCCTCGCAACGCTTTCCGGTCGTCATCGTCGGCGCCGGCCCGGCCGGTCTCACCCTCGGGAACATCCTGCGGGCGGCGTCCGTCGACTGTCTGGTCCTGGAGATCGAGACACGCCAGTTCATCGAGCAGCGGCCGCGGGCCGGCGTCATCGAGGAGTGGGCCGTACGCGGACTCGAGCAACGAGGCCTCGCGGACACCCTGCTGGAGCGGGCACAGCGGCACACCGAGTGTGAGTTCCGGTTCGCCGGGGAGCGCTACCGGTTCGAGTACGCACAGCTGACGGGTGCTCATCACTGGGTCTATCCCCAGCAGTTCCTGGTGACGGACCTGGTGCGTGAGTACGCGGACGTGCGCGGCGGCGCCATACGCTTCGGCGTGCGGGACGTGCAGCTGCACGACCTCGACACCGACCGCCCCTCGGTCTCGTACACCTGCCCGGAGACGGGGCAACGGGAGGTCGTGCACTGCGACTTCGTGGCCGGCTGCGACGGTGCGCGCGGGGTGACGCGAGCCGCGCTGCCGGCCGACCGCGCCCACATCTCCCGCAGCGACTACGGCATCGGGTGGCTGGCGCTGCTCGCCGAGGCGCCGCCGTCCTCCGACTGCGTCCTGTTCGGCATGCATCCCAGCGGGTTCGCCGGGCACATGCCGCGCAGCGCCGAGGTGACCCGCTACTACCTCGAGTGCCCGCCCGGCGACGACCCGGAGAACTGGTCGCACGACCGGGTCTGGACGGAGCTGCAGCAACGACTCGGGGCGAACGGCGTGCCGCCGCTGACGGAGGGGCGTCTCATCGAGAAGCGCGTCCTCGACATGCACAACTACGTGGTCGAGCCCATGGTGTTCGGCCGCCTCTTCCTGGCCGGCGATGCCGCCCACCTGACCGCACCCATCGCCGCCAAGGGCATGAATCTCGCCCTGCACGACGCCTTCCTGCTCGGCGACGGGCTCGTCTCCCACCTGACGAAGGGCGACAGCACCGGCCTGGACGGCTACTCGCAGGCCTGCCTGAACCGGGTGTGGGACTACCAGGAGTTCTCCCACTGGCTCTCCGAGGTCTATCACGGCACGTCCTCGGGCGACCCGTACCGCGCGGGCACCACCCTCGCCCGCCTCCGCCGCATCTTCGGCTCCCCGACCGCGGCCATGGCGTTCGCGGAGCAGTACCTGGGCAGGCACGCGGACGTCTGACCTACGCCACGCCGGGACCGAGGTCGCCTTCGAGGACGGTCCGGGTGATCGGAGGGCGGTCCCACAGGGCGAGGTCCACGATCGGGAGCGGGTGCGGGGCCCCGTCCACCTTGATGGCGGCGGCCGACAGACTGCGCGGGACGGCCCCGGCGGCGAGCAGGACGCGCCATTCCTGCGGGCCGAGCGCCAGGAACTCCAGCCCGGTCAGCTTGGCGATCTCCTGCGGATGGGCGAGCGTGCCGGGGTATGCGGTGAGGGTGCGCAGGCGGGGCAGGCCGATGAGGGGCGCGAGGCTGAACGGCTCACCGTCCCACACGCCGATGCTCAGCGCTTCAAGCTCGGGGTGGGCGGCGGCCCGGATGCTGGTCGGGCTGCTGCTGTTGACCCGCACCACGGCCGACGGCCGGTCCCCGCGTGAGTCGCCGCCCGCTTCCCCGCTCTCCCCGTTCAGCACCAGATCGGTGAGCGAGTCGGCGAGCAGTTCGGCGCCGATGTTCCACTCGTGGCTGAGCATGACGATCTGCCCGAGGTGCCCGCGCGGACCGGGTGTCAGGTCGACCGCGATGCGGTCGCCGCCGCCGTTGCCGCCGAAGACGATCCAGCCGGGTGAGCCGACCAGGTGCTGCACCGCGGCGTCGGGCGGGGCGACGACCGCCTCCATCGCCGCGAACTCCCAGCGGCACGGGCGGGAGGAGGCATCGGCGACGAACAGGTCCTCCAGCGCGAGGAGTTCACAGCCGACGGCGTCGTGGACGGCTTCCGCCGTCTCGTAGTCGCCCCAGTCCGACCACCGCGCCCGCGTCACCCGGTAGAGCGCCTTGAGTTCGTCGGGCAGCGTGACGCCGAGGCGTGCTTCAGCGGCGGCGATCTCCGCCTCGGTGGCGCCGATGGCGTCGGGGAGCCGCTCGCGCAGGGTCCGTCCCAGCTGCGCCGGGTCCGCCGACGCCGCCGGTACCGCGCCGGGCATCGCATCGGGCAGGCGGCGCCACGGCTCGGCCACGGCGTCCTCCACCAGGAGGAGCGAGCCCGGGTACGGACCGGCGATACCGGGATCCGCGGCGGGACCACAACTGATCAGCTGGAGCACGGTCCGACCCGCCGGCGAGATCTCTGCCACGAAGGCGATGTCGTCGGTGCCGGCCTCCAGGAGAGCGTTGCGCACCACCTCGACCGCGACCCACTCGTCCTGCATGTCCTCGACCTGGGCGGCCCGTCCCGGCTCCGGTGACCGGCGCCGCACGGGCACGCTCCACCCGTACAAGCCGATCTGGCCGGTCACATAGCCGCCCGGAGCGGCCAAGCGCTCCTCGTTGCTCGCCCGAAGGACCCTCAGGATGGGTTCCCAGGTCGCGAAGTCATGTATCGACGGCAAGGGTGGCCTCCGGTCGTTCCGTCGTCGTGACGGAGCCGATTATCGCCGGGATCGGACGGTCAACCGCCGGGCGGGGCGACCGGGTTCAGTCGTGCAGCGGCCGGTCGCTGAGCCGATGGTCCGCGACGTTCAACGCCTCGTCGACGAGGCGGCGCAGATGGCCGTCGCGCAGCGAGTAGATCACCCGCCTGCCCTCCTTGCGCGTGTTCACCAGACCGGCGAGACGCAGCCGAGCCAGATGCTGGCTGACGGCGGGCCGGGCCGCGCCGCAGGCCTCGGTGAGGGTCGTGACATCGGCCTCGCCGGCCGTCAGGGCGTGCAGCAGCGTGAGGCGGGTGCGGTCGCCCAGCAGGGCGAGGAGTTCGGCGGCGAGCGCGAACTGTTCCTCGCCCGGGGTGCGCGGGTGCGCATCGTGCGCAGTTGATAGGTGCATGCGTGCGCTCATACGCACATAATGGCCGCGTGGACGGCCCGCGTCCACACCCGCGCAAGGGACCTCCATACTCATGCGACGGAAGGGGAACTCCGTGGGCGACCGGCACGAGCACGAGCACCACCATGGGCACGGTCACGGCCGGGGCTCAGCGAGCGAGCACGACCACGCGCACGACCATCCCCACCCGCACGACCACTCCCCCACCGGCCTCCGCCAACGCCTCGCCCACCTCCTCACCCCGCACTCCCACGAGACGGCCGACAAGCTCGACTCCGCCCTGGAGTCCTCGGCCCGTGGCATGCGCGCCCTGTGGGTCTCGTTGGCGGTCCTCGGTCTGACGGCACTCGCCCAGGCGGTCGTGGTGGTCGCGTCCGGGTCGGTGGCGCTGCTCGGCGACACGGTGCACAACACCGCGGACGCGCTGACCGCCGTACCGCTCGGCATCGCGTTCGTCCTGGGCCGGCGCGCGGCCACTCGCCGCTTCACCTACGGCTACGGACGGGCCGAGGATCTCGCCGGTATCGCCATCGTGCTGACGATCGCCGCGTCCGCGGCCTTCGCGGCATGGACGGCCGTCGACCGCCTCCTCGACCCGCGCCCCATGCAGCAGATCCCGGCCGTGGCCGTGGCGGCGCTCGTCGGATTCGCGGGCAACGAGTGGGTGGCCCGCTACCGGATCCGGGTCGGCCGGGCGATCGGCTCGGCCGCGCTGGTGGCGGACGGACTGCACGCGCGTACGGACGGATTCACCTCACTGGCCGTCCTGTTGAGCGCGGGCGGCGCGGCGTTCGGGTGGCAACTCGCCGACCCGATCGTGGGATTGGCGATCACGGCCGCGATCACGCTGGTGCTGCGGGACGCGGCGCGCGAGGTGTTCCGGCGGGTCATGGACGCCGTGGACCCGGCTCTGGTGGACCGGGCCGAGCGGGCGCTGCGGGAGGTCGAGGGCGTGCGCGGGGTAGGCGAGTTGCGGTTGCGCTGGATCGGGCACCGGCTGCGCGCCGAGGTGGCAGTCGTGGTGGACGGGGAGGCGACCGTACGGCAGGCGCACTCCATCGCCGTCGACGCCGAACACGCGCTGCTGCACGCCGTACCCCGGCTCACGGCGGCCCTGGTGCACGCCGACCCGGCACCGGTGCCGGGCGAGGCGGATCCGCACCACGCCCTCGCCCACCACACCGCGGCCTGAACCCGCGTACTCAGGCGACGCCGAGCCCCTCCAGTACGACCGCCCCCGGCAGTTCGGCGAACGCTTTCCCCGGCACCAGCAGCTTGCCGCGCCGCCGGCCGCTGCCGACCAGGACGTACGGCAGGTCGAGCACGGCCGAGTCCACCAGCACCGGCCAGCCGTCGGGCAGCCCGATCGGGGTGATGCCGCCGTACTCCATGCCGGTCTCGCCGGTCGCCGTGTCCATCGAGGCGAACGACGCCTTGCGGGCGCCCAGTTGACGGCGCACCACGCCGTTGACGTCGACCCGGGTGGTGGACAGCACGAGGCACGCGGCCAGTGTCGTCCCGCCGCCGCGCTTGCCCGCGACGACGACGCAGTTCGCCGACTGTTCGAGGAGCTCCTGTCCGTAGTGCTCCACGAACACGGCGGTGTCGGCCCACTGCGGATCGGTCTCGACGTAGACGATCTGCTCGGCGGGGACGCTGCCGCGCCACTGGCGCACGGCATCGGCGACCGGTCGAATGAGCTCGTCGAGGCAGTCCGGGGCGGGGCGGCGGTGTCGAAGCGTCCGATGGGTGCGTCCATGAGCGCACGCTAACAGGACCGCGGAGGCTTCCGGCCGGGCGTCTCGGTGCACCAGCGGGTCCGATCAGTGCACCAGGGGGACCGAGACCGTCAGCGTCATCCGCATCGGGACGTCGCCCTGGTTGGCGTAGCCGTGCGGGGCGTTGGCGTCGAAGGTGACACTGGAGCCGGCCGTGACGAGGTACTCCACCCCCTCGACGGTCAGGGTCAGTTCGCCCGTCGTGACATGGGCGATCTCGACCGTGCCGGCGGGATGCGGGTCCGATCCGCTGTTCTCGCCCGGCATCAGCTTCCAGTCCCACATCTCCAGCGGACCGGGCGCCTCCGTGCCGGCGAGGAGCCTGCTGTAACTACCGGCTTCCGTGTGCCACAGCCGGACCACCTGCTCGGGCGGGACGACGCGCACCTTCGGGCCCTGCTCGTAGTCGAGGAGGGTCGTGATGCTGATCCCGAGCGCGTCGCCGATCTTGGCCACGGTGCCGAGGCTCGGGTTCGTGCGGGCCTGTTCGATCTGGATGAGCATGCCTCGGCTGACCCCCGCGCGCGTGGCGAGGGTGTCCAGGGTGAAGCCGCGCTCGGTACGCCAGCGCTTGACGTTGCGCGCCAGGGACTGGGTCAGCAGGTCGAGGTCCGACACATTCCGTCCAACGTTGCGGAGTCAAATATTCTGGATGACAGGGTTTATCCGACTGTACTACGGTGGGCTGCACCCCATCGTGCACCGAACTGTACTGCGAGGCACTCGTGACAGCACTCTTCGCCCTGGCCACCAGCCTGCTGTGGGGGCTGGCGGACTTCGGCGGCGGACTGCTGACGCGACGTACCCCGGCCCTGACGGTGGTCGTCGTCTCGCAGGGGATCGCGGCGGCCGTGCTCGGCGTGATCGTGGTCGCCACCGGCGCCTGGAGCGAGGCAGGTGACCAGCTCTGGTTCGCGGTCGCCGCCGGAGTGGTGGGCCCGGTCGCCCTGCTCTGCTTCTACAAGGCGCTCGCGCTGGGCCCCATGGGCGTGGTCTCCCCGCTCGGCACCATAGGCGTGGCCGTCCCGGTCGGGGTCGGCCTCTTCCTCGGCGAGCGGCCAGGACTGATGCAGATCGCGGGGATCGCCGTCGCCGTAATCGGTGTGGTGCTCGCGGGCGGACCGCAACTGCGGGGCGCACCCGTGCAGCGGCAGGCCATCCTGCTCACGCTGGTCGCGGCTTTCGGCTTCGGCACGGTGTTCGCGCTGATCGCGGAGGCGTCGACCACCATCACGGGCCTGTTCCTCGCCCTCTTCGTCCAGCGCGTGGTCAACGTGGCGGCGGGCGGCCTCGCCCTGTACGCCTCCGTGCGGCGGGGCGCCGCCGCGCTCCCGGACGGCACTTTCCCCTGGCGGGCCCTGCCGGCGCTCGCCTTCGTCGGCCTCGCCGATGTGGCGGCGAACGGCACCTATGTCGTCGCCGCCCACCACGGCCCGGTCACCGTGGCCGCCGTGCTCGCCTCGCTCTACCCGGTGGTGACGGCGGTGGCCGCGCGCGGCTTCCTCAGGGAGCGGTTGCGGGGAGTGCAGGCGGCGGGTGCCGGGCTCGCACTGGTGGGCACGCTGCTGCTGGCGACCGGCTGACTCAGGACTCCGCGTCCAGATCGGCGAGTTCGGCAACCGTCGGCTCGGCCGACTTCGCAGCCGCCCTCTCGTCCGGCCCGTCCCGCTGCGCCGCCGCCTTCTCGTCGAGTTCCGCCAGCTTCGCCACCGTCTCGTCGTCCAGCTCGGCCAGCGCCTGCAACTGATCCGGGGTGATCCCGTCGGGTATCGGCACGGGCGCCGGGGTCCGAAGCGGCGGCTGCCAGCCGTCGTCGGGTGTCCAGCGTCGTACGACACGGGCGGGCGCTCCCGCGACGACCGCGTGGTCGGGCACCACACCCCGGACCACCGCGCCGGCCGCGACCACGACGTTCCGCCCGATCCGCGCCCCCGGCAGGATCACGGCCCCGGTACCGATCCAGCACCCCGGGCCGATCTCGACCGGCTCCATCCGCGGCCACTGTCTGCCGATGGGCTCGTGCGGATCGTCGTACGAGTGGTTCGTGGACGTGACGTACACGTACGGCCCGAAGTAGCAGTCGCTGCCGATGGTGACCGTCGTGTCGGCGATGACATGGCTGCCGCGGCCGAGCACGACGCCGTCCCCGATCCGCAGGATCGGCTCCGGGCCGAGATCGAGGTCGGGCATCAGACCGGCCGTCAGCGTCACCTGCTCGCCGACGATGCAGTGGGAGCCGAGGTGGATCCAGGGTTCGCCGAAGACCGTGCCGAGCGGGAAGGCCAGCCGGGTGGCCTCGCCGATCGAGCCGAAGTGGAAGCGGCCGGGGTTCTCGGACGTCACCGAACCCGTGCGCTGCACCCAGGCCCAGCCCGCGTGGACGGCGCGCTGGGTGAGGCTGCGCCGCCAGGACGAGAACGTGTTCTTGCGCTTGGGCACCCGCTTACCGTACTGAGCGTGCCGGGCCCTTATGAGGTCGAGGGCCTGTGATCTTCGCCCTACCGGGTGGCGTACCGTGCGCAGTGTCTACGACGTTTGCGGTGAGGAGAGGGCGATGACGCGGAAGGCGCTGGTCATGGGCATCGGGGGCCGGGAACCGAAGATCGACGAGGCCGCGTTCGTGGCGCCGACCTCGTCGGTGATCGGGGACGTGACGCTGGAGGCCGGGGCCAGCGTCTGGTACGGCGCCGTCGTGCGGGGTGACGTGGAGCGGATCTCGGTCGGGGCCGAGTCCAACGTTCAGGACAACTGCACGTTGCATGCCGACCCCGGGTTCCCGGTGGCCATCGGGGAGAGGGTGTCGGTCGGGCACAACGCAGTGGTTCACGGCGCGACCGTTGAGGACGACTGTCTGATCGGGATGGGGGCGACCGTCCTGAACGGTGCGGTGATCGGGGCCGGGTCCTTGGTCGCCGCGCAGGCTCTGGTGCCGCAGGGGATGCAGGTGCCGCCCGGGTCCCTGGTCGCCGGGGTTCCGGCGAAGGTGAAGCGGGAGCTGACGGAGGAGGAGCGTCAGGGCGTCACGCTCAACGGAACCATGTATGCCGAGTTGGCGAAGGCTCACCGGGAAGAGCACGGGGCGTAAGGACGCACGCGGCACGCGGGTTCGTCGTGGCCCGCTCGCGCGGTTCACCCGCGCCCGCGCAGGGGCGCTTCAGTCGCCGGCGGCCACGGGTTCCGGCTCTCGGTGGGCCGTCTGGGCCTTCTTGGCCTTGCGCTTGATGATCAGCATCGACGTCACGCCGATCAGGACCGCCGCCACCAGGCCCAGCCACGAGAAGCGCTTCAGCCAGGACTCGGCGACCACTCCGACGTAGTAGATGACCGCGGTCGTGCCGCCCGCCCAGAGGATGCCGCCGAAGACGTTGGCGATCAGGAACTTCCAGTACGGCATCCGCAGGACGCCCGCGAGGGGGCCGGCGAAGATGCGCAGAAGGGCGACGAAGCGGCCGAAGAAGACGGCCCACATGCCCCACTTCTGGAAGGAGCGCTCGGCGGTGGCGATATGGCCCTCGCTGAAGTGCTTGGGGAATTTCGCCCCCAGCCACGCCAGCAGCGGGCGGCCGCCCTTGCGGCCGATCGCGTAGCCGATGGAGTCGCCGATGATCGCGCCCGCGGTCGCGCAGGCGCCCAGCACGAAGGGGTCGATCTCACCGTGCTGTGAGGCGAGCAGCGCCGAGGAGACCAGGATGATCTCGCCGGGCAGCGGGATGCCCAGGCTCTCCAGACCGATGACCACGCCGACCAGCAGATAGATGGCGAGCGGGGGCACCGTTTCGAGCCATTCCTGGACGTGCAACGCCGCTTCCTCCCATGTCGTGCACCCTGCGTTCCCGGCGCACGCTCGGTCGTGAGCGTGCGCCGGGGCAGCCTACCCGCTCCGGGTGACGCTCTCGGCGTCCCACAGGTTGCACTGGTGCTCACCGGGCACAGCGGTGCTCGGCGCGTTCCCGCCGGCGGACGAGGTGCGCAGGGACAGCACCGTCCCGGGCCGGGCCGGCATCGCGGGCTGTCCTGTGGCGCGCGGCACTCCGTCGCGGACGAAGGAGCCCCAGTACTGGATCATCTGCCGCGCCAGTGTCCGCTGCTCGGCGTTCAGCGGTGACCGCAGGCCGAAGTGTTTGAAGAGGTACTGCACCTCGTTGACGTGTGTGGCGCCGAAGTCGAAGTCCGCGCCGAGGTTGCGCAGGGAGGCGAAGGGCGGGGAAGTGCGGTCGGCGAACTCGTGCGCATAGACCTTGCCGCGTCCGGCGAGGGTGCCGTCGAGGCGGAGCGCCGGGCAGGCGAACAGCTGGTCGCCCTGGGCGGTGGCGTACGCGAGGGTCGGCGAGGGGTGGGCGGACAGCGGGTAGCGCGCGAGGGCCTCGTCGCCGTAGTCCTCCCGCATGACGGCCGGGTACTGCTCGGCGGTGAGCGGAGTTCCGCTCAGGTCGAACCGGGCGAAGGCGAACAGCCGCCCCTCGTCCTGGTTGGCCCCGTTCATGACCGGCAATCCTGCGGCGGCTCCGCGCGCGAACGCCTCCTCGGGCTGCCTCGGCAGGAAGTCGCCGCCGACCACCGGCGCCCAGTCGAACGCGCTCTGAGCGGCCAGGATCTCGGCAGCCGGCTTGGCGCGCAGACAGGCCAGGTCGGCACAGCCGAGCTTCTGCGCGAAGGCGGCACCCTGCGCCACGGCCGTACCGTGCGGACGGGCACCGCAGTCGCCGTACGCCCCGCTCTGGATGATCCCGGCCCGGAACAGCCCCTTCGCCGTCGGCGAGGCGAGCTGGGTGCAGACGGAGCGGCCGCCCGCCGACTCGCCCGCGATGGTCACGCGGGCCGGATCGCCGCCGAAGCGGCCTATGTTGGCGTGCACCCAACGCAGTGCGGCCTGCTGGTCGAGCATCCCGAAGTTGCCGGAGACGCCGTCGCGCGCCTCGCCGTCGAGCCCGGTCGTGGCGAGGAAGCCCATTGCCCCGAGGCGGTAGTTCACGGTCACGACGACGGTGCCGGTCCGGCGGGCGAAGGTGTCGGGGACGACGTCCCGGCCGGCCCCGGCGGTGAGCCCTCCGCCGTGGAACCAGACAAGGACGGCGCGACGGGCGGCGCCGTCGGGGACGTACACATTGAGGTCGAGACAGTCCTCGGTATGGCTGGGCTGCTCGTAACCGGGGTCCCAACTCGCGCTTTGCACGCACGTGTTGCCGAAGTCCCGTGCCGTACGCACTCCTTGCCAGGGCCGGACGGGACGCGGCTCCCGCCAGCGGAGCTTCCCGACGGGCGGCTCGGCGTAGGGGATGCCGAGGAACTGCCTTCCCTCGGCAGTGTTCTCACCCCGCACCCGGCCCGCGTCCGTGCGGACGACAGGCGGGTCGGCGGCGGCTTGCGCGGGCGCGGGCGTGACGAGCGCGGCCGCCAGGGCCATCAGCGCGACGGACATACGACGTAACACCGGTCCACCTCCACATTTGTCCACTGCCGAAGGTTCAAGTGGGGCTGCTGGGCGCGGCGGGAAAACTATGAGCGTCAGTTACTCGTGTCAACAAGGTGCACAGGAAACGGCCGAATGACGCAGGGAACGATGAAGGGGTCACCCCGGCGGGGTGACCCCTGACCTGACGGAGGCCTAGCGAAGGGCGGAGTCGAGCGTCGCGCCGGCCGCGCCCACGACCGTGGAGACCGTGGCCGGCACCTTGGCGGGGAGGGCCACGACGGCGTCGACCGGGGTGGCGGGCTCTTCACTGCCGGAGTCGTCCTGGACGTATCGCGTCTCGTAGTGCGACTGCGGGTCCCCCTCCGGCACGTCCTGGCCATCGCGCGGAGACTCCGCCTCGGGCGGCTGGGGGACGGTGTCGCCCGGCGACCCGTTCTCGGGTTCCGTGGGGGCGTCGGACCGCGCGGGTGCCCCGTTCTCCCCGTTCTCCTGACCCTTCTTCCCCTCCGGCTCCTCCCCTCTCTTCTCCTGTGTCTTCTCGGACCCGGATCTCTCTCCGCGTACGTCCGCGAGCCCGCCGTCGAGCATCCAGCGCTGCGCCTCGGACCCGTCCCGTTCGGCGACCACCACGCTCACGCCCGCACCCGACGCGACGGCCAGCCCCTCGGACCGGCGTGGCAGAAGCTCGCCGTGGACGGTGAGGTCGTAGCGCACCTCACCGGCGTGCGCGAGGCAGTCCGCCAGGACGACTGTGCCCTCGTCGGCGTCGGAGTCGAGGCAGAGGGTGGGGTCGGCGGCGCTGCCCAGCAGGCCGTTGTCCCGGTACGACCACTGCTGGGAAGCGGCGGAGGAGCACTCCGCCAGCTCGGCCCGGGTACCGGAGCGGACCTCGCCGTCGCGGAGGTCCAGGCACAGGCCCCGGTCGAGATTGCGGAGCCGGCCCTGAGCGATCTCGACCGGGGCCTCGGCCGAGGCGGCCGACGGTGAGCCGCCGGACGAGGGCGGGGACGCCGTGCCCGGGTGGACGGTCCTGCCGCTGGGCGCGCCCCAGGTGGCACCCGGGGCGGGGACGCCGCTCTCCTCGGTCCAGCCCTTGGCGGCGAGGACCGTCACGAGCAGCGCGAGAGCGGTGAGACCGACCCCCATGGCGACGGTCTTCGGACGGACACGCGGCGGAGCCAGGCGCTCCGGACGGTGCCGCCCGCCGTGGCGCGGGCCTTCCCACGGCGTCGGCGCCGAGCCGCCCCGCCTGGGCCGGGAGTCGAGATAGCGCCGGGCGCCCCAGCCGAGCACGGTCTCGGCGAGCAGCACTTCGAGGCCGCCCTCGAAGTGGCTGAACTGCTCTGCGGCGTGACGGCAGTAGCGGCATTCCGTCAGATGCTGCTGGACATCGGGCAGCAGGGCACCGCCCCGGCGAATGGGGACATCCAGGAGACGGTTGTAGTAACGGCATTCCCGGGTGGGCGCGAGTTCGCCGTGGGCGCGCACGCAGCCACTCCTGAATTGCTCGCGCACTCCTTCCAGTGCGGCCGATGCCGTGGCCGCGTCCACCCCCAGCAGACCAGCGGGTATGGTTATCGGTTCCGCCTCGACCTCGGTGTGCCAGAGAAGGCATTGCGAGGCCCCGGACAGAGCACGGAAAGCGCGTTCGGCGATGTGCCGTCTTTCGGGCGTCACGGACCGCGCCGCACGCAGCCCGCGGCCGCCCGTGGGTTTGCCGAGTTCCGGCAGCAGAGCGGAAATTTGACCGTCTGCCGCCCACTCCTTCACCAGATCCCTTACAGCGGTGAGGAGTTGGGGACGCAGGGCGCCGCCGCCCGGCCGGCCGAGCACGCGATGGAACGCGGCGGCGGCCACCATGGAGGCCGAACTCTCCGTGGACACCAGGCAGATGGCCGCGTAGTCGTACGTGGCGCGCCAGTGCCGGGCCATCAGCAGCGCGACGGCACGGGCGTCCGTGCCGGCCTTGCCGAGGTTCGCGACCAGATCGCGGTCGGACTCCGAGGGGCTCGCCCCGGGACGTGGCGGGTAGGGCGGTCGTGGGGGGTGTGGGGATTGCACTGAACCATTTCCTTCCCGGCCTCAGGACGACATGGGGAATGCGCGTCCGTCGGAAAGCAGGTTGCCTGATTGGTGCGTACCTAGGCCGCGTCACCTGTGGACCGGCTATCGGGCCGCTCACTTTCGCACAAGCGACGTACAGGAAACAAGAAGTTCGAGTGACCGACGTTCAAAAGGCGAGAAATTCAGAATAGTTACCGGCGGTATCCGCACCCGCATTCGATAGCGCCGCCGAGTTGTGTGCCAAGTTGTGTGCAGCCAAGGACACTTGGTCCACGGAATCTTCAACTCCGCATCGCCCGGCGACATGAGAGCTACCGATCGACCAGGACACAGAAGAGGGGCCCCGCACGTACGGCAGGGCCCCTCTTCGTGGTCTTACGGCCGACTCAGCCGTTAGGACGCAGCGTCCAGACGACGGTCATCTCCCCGGTGACGGCTCCGTCACCGCGCTGGATCTCGATGGCCACGGGGAACTCGGGCCGCTCCCCCGCGTCCAGCTCCGCGACGACCTCGGCGGCCGGACGGCCCAGCGTCGCGGTGGCGGTGACGGCGCCCATGGCGAGCTTCTTGTAGGCGATCTCGGCGCTGACGGCGAGCGGAACGGCGCGCGAGAGCTGGTCGCCGAACGCAGCCAGCACGATCGCCCCGCTGGCGGACTCCCCGAGCGTGAACATGGCGCCGGCGTGCGGCCCGCCCACGTGGTTGTGGTACTCACCCTGGTCCGGCAGAGCCACCACGGCCTTGTCCGGCGTGGTCTCCAGGAACTCGAGGTTCAGGGTCCGGGCCATGGGCACGGTGGCGGCGAGCATCTCGCCGATCGACATCTGGTCTGCGCTCATGACGGTCATGTTACCCACGAGTAGGCTCCGAGGGACAGGGCGTGTGACGCAACAGATAGGTGGTCGATGTAAGGGGACGGTGGAGGTGACGGGCCGCGGACGGCGTTCGGGGCGATGCGGTGCATCCGACCCGTGACCTGCACTTCGTTTGGCAAATCGAGGACCGGGCGGCGATAGTCGGCCGGTGACCTCCGCCGCCGATCCCCGCCGCCGTTCCCGTCGCCCCGCCTGGGCCGGCCGCAACTACAGCCTGCTGACCGCCTCGGCGTTCGTCACGAACCTCGGCAGTCATGGCGCGCTGATCGCCGCGGCGTTCGCGGTACTGGAGGCCGGCGGCGACGGCGGCGACGTGGGCCTGGTGGCCGCTTCCCGCACCCTGCCCCTGGTGCTCTTCTTGCTGATCGGCGGCGCCGTCGCGGACCGGGTTCCGCGGCACCGGGTGATGGTCGCGGCCAACGCCCTCAACTGTGTCTCCCAAGCCGCCTTCGCCGTGCTCGTCATCGCCGGCGAGGCCCAGCTGTGGCAGATGATGCTGCTGACCGCCCTCGGCGGCACCGGGCAGGCGTTCTTCAGCCCGGCCGCCGAGGGCATGCTGCTGTCGTCGGTCCAGGGCGAGCAGGCGAGCCGGGCGTTCGCCGTGTTCCGGATGGCCATGCAGGCGGCGGTGGTCGGCGGTGCCGCCCTCGGCGGTGCCATGGTGGCCGCGATCGGGCCCGGCTGGGTGCTGGCGGCGGACGCGGCGGCCTTCGCCGTCGCCGGATCCATGCGGGCGTTCCTCGACGTGAGTCACATTCCGCGCGCGCCGGGCGGCGGCATGCTCGCCGATCTGCGGGACGGCTGGCGGGAGTTCGCCGGGCGGCCTTGGCTGTGGGCCGTCGTCGTCCAGTTCTCCCTCGCGAACGCGGTCGTCGCCGCGGCCGACGCGGTCTACGGCCCGCTGGTCGCCCGGGACCACCTGGGCGGGGCGGGCCCGTGGGGCCTGGCGCTGGGCTTCTTCGGCGCGGGCACGGTCGCCGGCGCCCTGCTCATGACCCGCTGGAAGCCACGCCGCCTGCTCCTCGCCGGCACCCTGTGCGTCTTCCCGCTCGCCCTCCCCTCCGCCGCGCTCGCCATTCCCGCGCCGATCGGCGTGCTGTGCGCGGTGATGTTCCTCACCGGCGTGACGCTGGAGGTGTTCGGCGTCTCCTGGATGACGGCGCTCCATCAGGAGATACCGGAGGAGAAGCTGTCCCGGGTCGCCGCGTACGACTGGTTCGGCTCGGTCGCGCTGGTCCCGCTGGCGACGGCGCTGGCCGGCCCGGCGGAAACGGCGGTCGGGCGCACGTCCGCGCTGTGGGGCTGCGCCGCGCTGGTCGTGGTCGTCACGGCGGCGGTCCTGTGCGTACCGGACGTACGGAACCTACGGCGTCGTACCAAGCAGGTGACCGCGAGCGGACACCTCGGCTCAGCCGATGCTGAAAGCCCCGTCCGGGGGCTCGGGTGACGGTACGGCGTCCTCGTCCCGCACCGGCCGTGCCCCGCCGATGAACTCGCGCAGGCCGGGCCCGTGTTCGACCCTCGCCGCAAAGGCGTCGGAGGCGGAGAGGCGGGCCAGGGCGGCCGTGTCGAAGGGCCGGTGCGCGGCGACGAGCACGGCGTTGCCGAACCGTCTGCCGCGCAGCACACCCGGTTCGGCGATCAGCGCCAGCTCCTCGAACACCGTGCCGTAGGTGGCGAGCTGGGACCGCAGGAAGGCGAAGGGCGCGGCATCGGCGAGGTTCGCCACATAGACGCCGCCTTCCCGCAGAACCCGCTCGGCCTGACGGACGTACGCGACCGACGTCAGGTGCGCCGGCACCCGTGACCCACCGAAGACATCGGCGACCAGCACGTCGGCCGAGTCGTCCGCGGCGGCCTCGAGCCACTCCCGGGCGTCCCCGGCGTGCAGCCGGATGCCGACCCCGTCCGGAACCGGCAGATGCTCGGCGACCAGCTCCAACAGGCCCCGGTCGGCCTCGACCACGTCCTGCCGGGAGCCGGGCCGGGTCGCGGCCACGTACCGGGGCAGCATGAGCGCGCCGCCCCCGAGATGCAGCACGTCCAGCGGCCGCCCCGCCTCGGCGACGGTGTCGAGCACATGCCCCAGCCGCCGGGCGTACTCGAACTCCAGGTACGTCGGCTCGTCAAGATCGACGTACGACTGAGGAGCCCCGTCGACGGTGAGCAACCAGGCCCGCTTCCGATCGACGTCGGGCATCAGCTTGGCGGTGCCGTAGTCGACGGGCCGGGTCACGGGTATGGACTCGTTCACCTTCTCATTGTGGCGGCAGGACCCCGAAGAAGTGCACGGGAGCGCCCCTGCAGGGGCGCGGGGGACTACGCGATCAGCCACGACGATCCCGCAGTCCCCCCGGAACCGAACCCTCCTCACACGACGGCGGTCACGGTCCCCGCCCCGACCGTCCTGCCGCCCTCACGGATGGCGAACCCGAGCCCCGGCTCCAACGGCACCTCACGCCCCAGCTCGACGGTCATCGCAACCGTCTCGCCGGGCCGCGCGACACCCGCCTCACCGAGGTCGATGTCACCCACCACATCCGCCGTACGGATGTAGAACTGCGGCCGATACCCGGTGACGACGGGAGTCGTACGCCCGCCCTCACGGGCCGAGAGCACGTACACCTGCGCGGAGAAACGACGGCGCGGAACGACACTGCCCGGCGCGGCCACCACGTGCCCCCTGCGCACCGCGTCCCGGGGAACCCCGCGCAGCAACAGCGCCACGTTGTCCCCGGCCTGCGCCTCGTCCATCGGCTTGCCGAACGTCTCCAGGCCGGTGACCACGCTCTCCAGCCCGGCCCCGAGCACTTCGACCCGGTCGCCGACCCGCACGGTGCCCCGCTCCACGGCGCCGGTCACCACGGTCCCCCGGCCGGTGATCGTGAGCACGTTCTCGACGGGCAGCAGGAACGGCGCGTCCACATACCGCTCCGGCATCGGAACGTACGTGTCCACCGCGTCGAGCAGCGCCTCGACGGACGCCGTCCACTTGGGGTCCCCCTCCAGGGCCTTCAGCCCCGACACCCGCACGACGGGCGCGGCGTCGCCGCCGTAGCCGTGCTCGGTGAGCAGGTCGCGGACCTCCAGCTCGACGAGGTCGATGAGCTCCTCGTCACCCGCGTCGGCCTTGTTGAGCGCGACCACGATGTGGTCGACGCCCACCTGCCGGGCGAGCAGCACGTGTTCGGCGGTCTGCGGCATGATCCCGTCGAGCGCGGACACGACGAGGATCGCCCCGTCCAGCTGCGCGGCGCCGGTGACCATGTTCTTGACGTAGTCGGCGTGGCCCGGCATGTCCACGTGCGCGTAGTGGCGGGTGTCGGTCTCGTACTCGACGTGCGCGATGTTGATGGTGATGCCGCGCGCGGCCTCCTCCGGCGCCCGGTCGATGCGGTCGAACGGAACGAACGTGGAGGACCCGCGCTCGGCGAGAACCTTGGTGATGGCGGCGGTCAACGTGGTCTTGCCGTGGTCGACATGACCCATCGTGCCGATGTTCAGATGCGGTTTGGTGCGCACGTATGCCGTCTTGGACATGGCTGTACCTCGAAGTCTCTGCAAAGTGATCTCGCCTACGAGAGCTCTCGTGCGAGATGGGGACCCCAAGGACTTGCCGACCCTCCCCCTGCGGGGTCCGCCGGACTATCCGGAGAGGGTCAGCTTCGGGCGCCGTCGACGGCGGTCACGAGGACCAGAACGGCAGCCTTCGTGGCATCCGCGACTGCGGATGCTGCGAGGACGAAGGCGTGCCGGAACATGAGGCCGATCATCGTCGACGCCGTGCCCGGCGTCGAATGGTTTTTCGCTGATGGGGAGTTCGGGGCTTATGCCCCGATGTTCTTCAGCGCCTCCCGCACCGACAGCGGCGCGAACCTCCCCCGCTCCCGCGCCAGGAACTCCCGTACGGCCTCCGGGTCGGTCTTGGCGTACTCCCGCAGGCACCAGCCGATGGCCTTGCGGATGAAGAAGTCGGTGTGCCCGGACTGACGCAGGCAGTAGGCGAAAAGGCGTGAGGCGTCGGTGTGGTCCTTGTAGCGCAGCTGGTGGAGGAGCGCGGTGCGGGCGACCCACAGGTCGTCGTCGGCGATCCAGGCGTCCATGTCGGCGGTGAGCTTCGGGTCGGCCGCGACGAGGCCGCCGACGACGTGCGCGGCGAGTGCGTCGACGGTGTCCCACCAGGAGACGGTGGTGACGAGGTGCCGGGTCACCGGCAGGAAGCCGGAGGAGCAGCGCCCCACGTGCCGACGCAGATAGTCGACGGCGAAGTAGTGGTACTCGCGCTCGGGCAGCTCCCAGCAGCGCAGGGCGATCGCGGTGCAGTCGGCCTCGGCGGGGCGTGGTGTGCCCTCGAGTACGGCGCGGGAGAGCGCGCGGCGCTCGGGGGTGGGGATGCCGAGGAACGGAGCGGCGTCCTTCATGTACGCCCGGGCGGCGGCAGCGCGCTCAGGGTCCGCGGCGGCGGCGTATGTGGCGGTGAGCCGCTCCAGGACCGTGTCGGCCAGACCACTGCGGGGAACTTCCGTTGTTCTCCCTCCTGTGACGCTCATGAGACGAACCATACGGCGATCACACATCTTTGTCGGTTAGTGTCGCCGGATGCTCGACGATGCCACCACCCGCTCTGGGGGCACCGCCAAGGCCCCTTCGCGGGCCGCCGCCACGGAGCTCGCAGTACCCGCCCCCGCAGCCGTCCCTGTTCCCGTCCCCGTGCCCGCGGGCTTCTCCGCGCGCTGCACGAGAACGCTGCTGTCGCCGTGGTCCCGGCTGTCGCTGCTCCTGGTCCTGCTCGCGGCGGCGGCGTCGTCCGTGCTGCTCTTCGAGCCGCAGAAGCTGCTGGCGGACGGCTGGCCGCCCCAGGTGGCGGGCCCGGCCGCGGTGGTGTTGTTCGCCGTGGCGTACGGACTGATCACGGTGGCGTTCGTGCCGCGGCCGCTGCTGAACCTCGCGGCGGGCGCGCTCTTCGGCTCCGAGTGGGGAATCGGCTCGGCCCTGGCGGGCACGGTGCTGGGGGCCGGGCTCGCCTTCGGGCTGGGCCGGTTGCTCGGCCAGGAGGCGCTGCGCCCGCTGCTGCGCGGCCGGTTGCTGAAGGCGGCGGACGGCCAGTTCAGCCGGCACGGGTTCCGCTCGATGCTGGCGGTGCGGCTGTTCCCCGGTGTGCCGTTCTGGGCCGCGAACTACGCCGCCGCCGTCTCCCGCATGGGCTACGTCCCGTTCCTGCTCGCGACGGCCATCGGGTCGATCCCGAACGTAGCCGCGTACGTCGTCGCCGGCGCCCGTGCCTCCACGCCGACGTCGCCCGCCTTCCTGATCGCGCTCGCCTGTATCGCGCTGCCGGCGCTGGCCGGCGCGGTGGTGGCGTGGCGCAAGCGCCACCACCTGCGGGGCCGCTGAACCGTTTCGCCTGATGCGGGCGCGGCTACACCGACTCCAGGATCATCGCGTTGGCGAGACCGCCCGCCTCGCACATCGTCTGCAGTGCGTAGCGGGCGCCGCGCTCGCGCATCGCGTGCACCAGGGTGGTCGTCAGACGGGTTCCGCTGGCACCGAGCGGATGGCCGATCGCGATCGCGCCGCCGTGCACGTTGACCTTCGCGAGGTCGGCGCCGGTCTCCTGCCGCCAGGCGAGGACCACGCTGGAGAAGGCCTCGTTGACCTCGAACAGGTCGATGTCGTCGAGGGACAGGTTCGCCCGGCGCAGCACCTTCTCCGTCGCCGGTATCACCCCGGTGAGCATGAGGACCGGGTCGGAGCCGGTGACGGAGAAGCTGTGCAGCCGGGCCAGGGGACGCAGGCCGAGCCGGGCCGCCGTCTCGCCGGACGTGATGAGCACGGCGGACGCGCCGTCGTTGATGGGGCTCGCGTTGCCCGCGGTGACGTTCCACTCGATCTGCGGGAAACGCTCGGCGAAGACCGGGTCGTGGTAGGCGGGCTTGAGGCCGGCGAGGATCTCGGGGGTGCTGCCGGGGCGTACGCATTCGTCGCGCGAGACGCCCTCCAGGGACGCGACCTCGGCGTCGAAGAGGCCGTTGTCCCAGGCCGCGGCGGCCTTGTGGTGCGAGGAGACGGCGAACGCGTCCATCTGCTCGCGCGTGATCGACCACTTGGCCGCGATGAGTTCGGCGCTGATGCCCTGCGGGACGAGCCCCTCGGGGTAGCGCTCGGCGATGCCGGGGCCGAAGGGGTCCTTGCCGGGCGGCACGTTCGACCACATCGGCACCCGGCTCATCGACTCGACCCCGCACGCGACGACCATGTCGTACGCGCCCGAGATGACGCCTTGCGCGGCGAAGTGCACGGCCTGCTGGGAGGAGCCGCACTGGCGGTCCACGGTGGTCGCCGGGACCGTCTCCGGGAAGCCTGCCGACAGGGCCGCGTAGCGGGTGGTGTTCATGGCCTGCTCGCCGACCTGGTCGACGGTGCCGCCGATGACGTCGTCGATCAGCGCCGGGTCGACGCCCGAACGCTGGACGAGGGTGCGCAGGGTGTGGGAGAGGAGTTCCACGGGGTGGACGTGCGCCAGGGCGCCGCTCGGCTTGCCCTTGCCTATCGGGGTGCGTACGGCTTCGACGATGACTGCGTCACGCATGGTGCGGGCCTCCTTGGCCGCCGGGGCGATCACCGGCGCGATTACCAGTGAGTAGGAAATTCGAACTCACCATAGCCCGGCAAGTTGGAAAATCAAACCCTCAAGTTGGAAAGTCGAACCCTCCCCCTAAACTGAGCCGCATGGCCGCCACCAAAGACCCGCGCCCCTGTTCGATCGCCGACGCCCTGGCGCTCGTCGGCGAGAAGTACTCGCTGCTCGTCCTGCGCGAGGTCTGCCTGGGCAACGGCCGCTTCGACCAGCTCGTGCGCAACATCGGCGCCCCGCGCGACATCCTGGCCACCCGGCTGCGCCGCCTCGTCGACGCCGGCATCCTCACCAAGCGGGCCTACAGCGAGCGCCCGCAGCGGTTCGAGTACCGGCCCACGCCGGCGGGGCTGGAGCTGGAGCCGGTCCTGATGACCCTCATGGCGTGGGGCGACCGCCACCTGCGCACGGCCGACGACCGCCCCATGGTGATCGAGCACACCTGCGGAAACGAGCTGGTCGCGGTGGTCACCTGCCGCGCCTGTGGCGGCGCGGTGCGCCACGAGGACCTCACGGCCCACCCGCAGGCGCCCGGATGGACGGTGACGGGACCGACGGCATCCTGAGGCCTCTCGCTCCCGCCGGAGCGAGGCCCCTGTGCCGGGGCCGACTTCGCGGGGCGCTACGCTGCCCCTCGACACCTGCGATCACTGCGCCGCCGACGCGGTGTCCCCCTTCATCCCTTGCCGCAACCAGCACTTGGACTCCGTAACTTCATGTCTTGGTTTGAATCGCTCATCCTCGGACTCGTCCAGGGGCTGACCGAGTTCCTCCCCGTGTCCTCCAGCGCGCACCTGCGTCTGACCGCGGCGTTCTCGGGATGGGAGGACCCCGGTGCGGCCTTCACGGCGATCACTCAGATCGGCACGGAGATCGCGGTACTGATCTACTTCCGCAAGGACATCGGGCGGATCATCTCGGCGTGGCTGCGGTCGCTGACCAACAAGGAGATGCGGCGCGACCACGACGCCCAGATGGGCTGGCTGGTGATCGTCGGCTCGATCCCGATCGGTGTGCTGGGTCTGACGCTCAAGGACCAGATCGAGGGCCCCTTCCGTGACCTGCGCATCACGGCGACCATGCTGATCGTCGTCGGCATCATCATCGGCATCGCGGACCGGCTGGCGGCACGCGACGAGTCGGGCGGCCGGCATCGCGCGGCCAAGCAGCGCAAGGGCCTCGAGGAACTGAACGTGAAGGACGGCCTGATCTTCGGCCTGTGCCAGTCCGCGGCACTCATCCCCGGAGTCTCCCGCTCCGGCGCCACCATCAGCGGCGGCCTCTTCATGGGCTACTCCCGCGAGTCCGCGGCCCGCTACTCCTTCCTCCTCGCCATCCCGGCCGTCCTCGCCTCCGGTCTGTTCGAGCTCAAGGACGCGATGGAGAACGACCACGTGTCCTGGGGCCCGACGATCTTCGCGACGGTGATCGCCTTTGTGACCGGCTACGCGGTCATCGCCTGGTTCATGAAGTTCATCTCGACCAAGAGCTTCATGCCGTTCGTCTGGTACCGCATCGCGCTCGGCATCGTCATCATCGTCCTGGTGACGGCGGGCGTACTGAGCCCGCACGCGGCGGAGTCGGCGGGCTGACGAGCACGCCGTCCATGGCGCTCACCCAGCAGTTCGCCCGCGTCACCCCGGCCTACCTCGAACGCTGCCGCACCTCGGCACTCGACTCGCCGGGGGCAGCGCCGGGTTGGGATCCACCGCCGGTTGATCTCCTCGACACGGACTGGGCGACCTGGGGCCTCATCCGGTACTGCCGCGCGACGGGAGCCGACGCGGACCTGATCGCAGTGCTCGACCGGGCCATCTCCGGGGACCCCGGCGAGGACATCGGCTTCCTCGACCACGACGAGGTACACGACGGCATCGAGGGGCCGCCCCGCCTCCTCGCCCCTGCCGCGGTCGCGGAGATCGCCCGCGCCCTCTACGCCGTCGACCTGGACGACCTCCTGGCCGACCTGCCGCCCCACCCCGAGGACGCGGCCGTCGCGTGCGGCTTCGGCCATGCATTCGCCGGTGACGTACGGGCCTGTCTTGTCGAGCACTTCATCGCGATGCGGGAGTTCTACGGCGGAGCAGCGCGGCGCGGGCACTGCCTGGTCGTGTGGATCGACTGACCGTCCGACCTGCTGACCTGTGAGTCGGCTCGGACGCTCATCGAAACCCCCACACCGAAATCCGTGACCAATCACATACGTTCTGCGTAGCCGTCCGGTAGCGCACTGTCAGCCCTTGCCCCTAGGCTTGCCTGCATGTCCCCCCATTTCTTAGGCCCTGGTTCCGCGCGGTCTGCTGCCGACGTGAACGAGGAGATCCGTGCCCTGTGGCTGCGCGCGGGCGGCTCGCTGTCGGCTCAGGAGCGCGCGGAGTACGAGCTGTTGGTGGTCGAGTGGGCGGCCGCGATCCGCGGTGCGGTCATCGAGGCGGCCTGAAGCAGGGAATCCCGGGCGAGCGGCGCCGATTGACGCTCGGCCGCGTCTAGGCGGCCAGGTGCGCCAGGACGTCCTCACCCAGCGGGTACGGCCGCTCGTTCGGCAACAGCTCGGCCGCACGCTCCAGTTCACCCACCCGCACACGCGCGTGCAGCTCCCTGGCGAGCGGTGTCACATCCTCGATGCCGAGGAGCCATTCGTCCGCGTACTGTGCCGTCGCCTCCCCTCCGAGCCCCAGCTGCAAGGACCGGAACGGCAAAGGGTTGAGGCGCAGATCGCGCTCCGGATCCCACTGCACGCGCGCGGGCGCCGCCCTCAACTGCCGCTTCCAGGCATCCCGGTCGCCGTGCAGGGCAGGCACGTAGTGCGAGAGGCACGCGTGACGCAGCGCCCACTCGAAGCCCTCACGGCTGATCTCGACGGCGAGAACGGTCTCCTGGTCCTCCTTCGCGGCCCAGCCGCAGCGGTACATCATCCAGAGGAACGACGGCTTGATCCACGTCATGCGGTCGCGGCTCCAGGAAGCCGGAAAGCGCCCACTGCCCGCCGCGGCCCGGCCGATCTCGGGTCGGTAGGCCTGATAGACGGTGACGGTGGACTCTGTGTGCCGGGCGCGCACGCGGAACTTGGGTTCGTGCGCGGCGGGCCGGTCGTTCTGATCCTTCACGGGGACAGCTTCGCCCCTGGCCGCATCCCCATCCAGCGAATATCGCTGCACGCCCCCTTGGCTCCGTGCACCTCATGCCCAACACTGAGCCGATGACGCAGCGTGTGGAGCTCGCCACCCTGAGGGACCGGCTGGCAGTCGACGGAATGGTCACCGAGTACGCGGTGGCCGTGGACGACGGGGACTGGGAGGCGTACAGGAAGCTGTTCACCCCGGATGGACGCGCGGACTACCGGTCGGCCGGCGGGATCGAGGGGGACGCCGGGAGCGTCGCCACGTGGCTCGCGGAGAGCCTGGGGCTGTTCTCGATGCGGCAGCACCTGATCGTCAACCGCAGGGTGCGCTTCGGAATCCTGGAACAGGACATCGGCGACGTGGCCAGGGTGCAGGCCGACTACATCAATCCGATGCGGTTCGCCGCGAACGGCGAAGGCTCCTCCGCCCCCGACTTCGTGTGCGGCGGCCGCTACGCCTTCGGGCTGCTGCGCACGGATGACGGCTGGCGGCTGCACGAGGTGGTCGTACAGGAGAAGTGGCGCCGGCTGCCCGACCGGACCGCACCGGCCGTCACCACCTGACGTGATCGGCGGGCGTGGTCACCAGGCCTGATCACCGGGCGTGGTCACCGGCCTGATCACCGGGCGTGGTCACCGGCCTGATCACCGGGCGTGATCACCTGAGCGGACGCCCACTGTCCCACTGTCAGTGCCTGGCCGCACACTGGAAGGACCACGGGGTAGGAGGCGATGCATGAAGACGATCAACCACTGGCTCACCTCCCCGTGGCGGCGTTCGATCACCGCCGTCCTGGCCGGCGCACTGCCCGTGCTGGCCTTCCCGGAGCCGGCATGGTGGTGGTTCGCGTATGTCGCCCTGGTGCCGTGGATCGCGCTGCTGCGCTCCGCCCCGACCGGACGGCGGGCGCTGCACGACGGCTGGTGGGGCGGCTTCGGCTTCATGCTGGCGATGCACCACTGGCTGCTGCCGAACCTGCATGTCTTCACGTTCGTCATCGCCGCCCTGCTGGGTGCGCTGTGGGCCCCCTGGGGCTGGCTGGTGCGCCGCTTCCTGTCCGCGCGGCCGTCCCCGGGGCGGGTCGCTGCGGCCCTCGTCGTGCTGCCGTCCGGCTGGCTGCTGATCGAGCTCGTCCGCTCCTGGCAGGGGCTCGGCGGGCCGTGGGGCGTGCTGGGCTCCAGCCAGTGGGAGGCGGAGCCCGCGCTGCGGGTCGCCTCGGTGGGTGGCGTGTGGCTGATCAGCTTCCTGATCGTGGCCGTCAATGTCGCGGTCGCCGTGCTGGTGGTGCTGCGCAGGTGCCGGATCCCCGCGCTGGCCGGGCTGCTCGCCACGGCCGTCGCCGCCTCGGCCGCCTGGGTGTGGTCCCCACGCCCGGACGTCGAGGACCGGGTCCGGATAGCCGTGGTGCAACCGGGCGTCATCCAGGGCGCGGACGGGCCCGACCGGCGTTTCGACCGGGAGGAGCAGCTCACCCGCGAACTCGCCGGCCAGGGCGTCGACCTGGTGGTCTGGGGCGAGAGCAGCGTCGGCTACGACCTCGACGACCGGCCCGACTTCGCGCGCCGGCTCGCGGCACTGTCCCGCGAGACAGGGGCGAACATCCTGGTCAACGTGGACGCGCGGCGCTCCGACCGGCCCGGCATCTACAAGAGCTCGATCCTCGTCGGCCCGGACGGCCCGACCGGCGCCCGCTACGACAAGATGCGGCTGGTGCCCTTCGGGGAGTACATACCGATGCGCTCGATGCTGGGCTGGGCCACCTCCGTCGGCAAGGCTGCCGCCGAGGACCGCAGGCGCGGCACCGAGCAGGTCGTGATGGACGCCGGGCAGGGACTGCGCATCGGCCCGATGGTCTGCTTCGAGTCCGCGTTCTCCGACATGAGCCGCAATCTCGTCGACCGTGGCGCCGAGGTGCTGATCGCCCAGTCGGCGACCTCGACGTTCCAGCAGAGCTGGGCCCCGGAGCAGCACGCCTCGCTCGCCGCACTGCGCGCCGCAGAGACCGGCCGGCCGATGGTGCACGCGACGCTGACCGGCGTCTCCGCCGTGTACGGCCCCAGCGGGCAGCGCGTGGGTTCCTGGCTGGGGACGAGCGAGAGCACCAGTACGGTCTATGAGGTTCCGCTGGCCGGCGGTGTCACGCCGTACGTCCGCTTCGGCGACTGGCCGCTGCAGGCGGCGCTGCTGATCATGGCCGCGTGGGCCGCGACCGAGGGCGTTCGGACCCTGCGGCCCCGGTTCAGGCGCCCTGCTCCTGAACCGCGCGTACGACCCGCTCGCACAGCTCATGGGTCGCCAGCGCGTCCCGGGCGCTGAGCACCTTGCCCGCACGCACGGCGTCGAGGAAGGCGAGCACCACCTGCTCGATGCCGCGCTGCCGGGCCACCGGCACCCAGTCGCCGCGCCGCCGCACGGTCGGCTGGCCCTTGTGGTCGACGACCTCGGCGAGGTTGAGGACCTGACGCTTGGTGTCCTGCCCGGACACCTCGAGGATCTCCTCGGCCGAGCCGCTGAGCCGGTTCATCACGCCGAGCGCGGTGAAGCCGTCCCCGGAGAGCTGCAGCACGACATGGTGCAGCAGCCCGCCCTCGACGCGAGCGCGCACGGTCACGTCGTCGACCGGGCCGGGGGCGAGGAAGCGGAGCGTGTCCACGACGTGGATGAAGTCGTCCAGGATCATCGAGCGCGGCTCTTCCGGCAGCCCGATCCGGTTCTTCTGCATCAGGATCAGCTCGCGCGGATGGTCGGCGCACTGCGCGTATCCGGGGGCGTAGCGTCGGTTGAAGCCGACGGCGAGGCTCACGTTCCGTCGCTCGGCGAGCGCCACCAGCCGTTCGGAGTCGGCGAGTTGATAGGCGAGCGGCTTGTCGACGTACGTCGGCACGCCCGCCTCCAGCAGCCGGGTCACGATCTCCGGGTGCACGACGGTGGGCGCGTGCACGAAGGCGGCGTCGAGGCCCTGGGCGAGGAGCGAATCGAGGTCCGTGTGCCGCCGTGCCGCCGGCAGGTGGAGGCCGTCCGCGACCCGGGCGAGCGTCGCGGGCGTGCGGGTCTGCAGGTGCAGTTCGACCCCGGGCTGCACACCCAGCACCGGCAGGTAGGCCTTCTGCGCGATGTCACCGAGTCCGATGCAGCCGACCTTCACGGGGTGTTCTCCTCCACTGCTTGCCTGCCGGGGTCTGCCTGGAAGCATACGGCCGCTGCGGCGGCCCCCAGTCGGCGATCGCCTCGAAGCTCCGCAGGAACAGCGCGGGCGCGACCTTGGACAGGCCCGCGAGCGTGGTGTTCCGTACGGCGATCGCGGCGCGGCCGGTCATCAGGTTGAGGCGGGCGACGTGGACGGCCTGGCGGGCGAGGGCGGTCGTACGCGGGAGGCGGGCCGCCGTGTAGGCGGCGAGGTCGCCGCAATGGTGGGCGAGGACCACGGCGTCCTCGATGGCCTGGTTGCCGCCCTGCCCGAGCATCGGCGGCATGGCATGCGCGGCGTCCCCGACCAGGGCGACCCGCCCGCGGTGGTAGGCGGGCAGTGCCTCGGCGATGTGGTGGACGTCGTGACGCAGGACGTCCTCGGGGCGGGCGGCGGCGAGGATCGCGGGGATCGGGTCGTGCCAGTCGCCGTAGCGGCGCAGCAGTTCGGCCTTCTCGTCGTCGGGAGCGCGCTCCGCGGAGGGCGTGATCGCGGCGGCGTAGGCGTAGACGCGGCCGTCCTTGAGCGGGTGCGAGCCCCAGATGCGGCCCCGGCCCCAGGACTCGTGCGAGGCGAACTGTGCGCCGGGCACCGGGACCACGACCCGCCATGTGGTGAAACCGGAGTAGACGGTGCCGGGATGGTCCGGGAAGAGCACGGGGCGGACGCCGGACCGGATGCCGTCGGCGGCCACCACGAGGTCGGCCTCCATCTCGTCGTCCGAGGTCACCACGCGCGCCGGACGGTCGACGTCGCCGGGGTCGGTGACGGTCGCCGCGACCCCGGGGCGGACGGCTCCGGACGGGAGCAGTGCGGCGAGGCTGTTGATGAGGGTGGCCCGGTGGAGGAGGACGAGGGGGCCGCCGAAGCGTGCGGCGACCGCGTCGGCGTCGGTGCGGGAGAGCCAGCGTCCCGAAGGTGTGCGCACTCCCCCGTCGCCCTGCCAGGCGGCCAGGTCGCGGATCTCGTCGCCGAGGCCGATGACGTCCAGCGCGCGCAGGGAGTTGGGCGCGAGGGAGATGGCCGCACCGACCGGCTCCAGGGACGGCGCCCGCTCCAGAACGGTGACGTCCCAGCCGCTTTGGTGCAGCGCGGCGGCCGCCGTCAGGCCTCCGATGCCGCCGCCGATCACGACGGCCCGCTTGGACTGTGCCATGACTCCTCCTGCGTGACTACAGATGTAGTGCCCGGTGCATCGACTGTACTACAGCTGTAGTGCGGCGTACTACAGACGTAGTGCGAGAGGTAGGTTGATCTCCATGTCCGAGCACACCCCGCGCGCCGCGCGCTCCGATCTCGTGGCCGACACCGCCCTCGCACTGCTCGCCGAGCGCGGGATGCGCGGGCTGACGCACCGGGCGGTCGACGAGACGGCCGGGCTTCCCCAGGGCTCCACGTCCAATCTGGCGCGTACCCGGCAGGCGCTGCTGGAACTGGCGGTGCGGAGGCTCGCCGACCGCGAGGCGCGGGTACTGGCGCTGGAGGAGCTGCCCGACCCGCGCGGCGGCCTCGACTCGCTGGTCGACGGCCTGGCCCTGGCGACGCACCGCGCCCTGACCCGCAACCGGGAACTGACGCTGGCCCGCTACGAACTGGCCCTGGAGGCCACGCGCCGCCCCGAGCTGCGCGCCTACTTCGACGCGACCGGCGCCCGCTTCCGCGACCAGCTCGCCACCCTGGTGAGCGCGATGGGGTCGACGGACCCGGCCCGGCACGTGCTGTCACTGGTCGCCTGGGCGGACGGGCTGATGTTCAGCTGCGTCGCCGGGTCCTTCGGCTCGCAGGCCCCGGGGCTGGCGGAGGTGCGGGCGAGCCTGCGCGAACTGCTCGACGGGATGTTCGGGCGCTGAGCCGCCTGACATCGATAACTCCTGGTCAAACGGTTCGAGTTGAGAAACGATGCGGGCATGACCATCGAACGCCATGAGCCCGACACCACCGCCGACGAGCGCACCATGCTGGAGGGCTGGCTGGACTACCACCGGCAGACCCTCGCCTGGAAGTGCGAAGGCCTGACCGACGCCCAGCTCAGGACCGCCTCCGTGGAGCCGTCCGAGCTGACCCTGATGGGGCTGGTGCGGCACATGGCGGAGGTGGAGCGGTTCTGGTTCCACGAGATCCTCCTGGACGAGGACCTCGGGGTGCTCTACTGCGGCGAGGACGACCCGGACGGCGACTTCCACTTCACCGAGGCCGACACCTGGGCCGAGGCGCACACGACTTGGCAGACGGAGATCGAAAACGCCCGCCGCAACGCGGCCGGCTTCGGCCTGAACGACATCTCCAAGGGCAGGAGCCGACGGGGCGAGCCCTTCAATCTGCGCTGGATCATCACCCACATGATCGAGGAGTACGCCCGCCACAACGGTCACGCCGACCTGCTCCGCGAGCGCGTCGACGGCGCCACCGGCGACTGACGTCAGCGGCGGCGGGATCGGGCCGCCCTTACGGGGTCAGAGATCACCCGTAGGAAGCAAGGTTCGCTCGTCCGCTGTCCCAACGGCCGCCGGACCCAGCAGAGTTGCGCGGGTGCATCGAACGACGACCACCGCAACGCTCCTGGTCACCATGGCCGTCTCGGCCCTCTCCGGCTGTACGACGGTCGAGCGCCCGCCGGCTTCCGACGCGCCGACGGCACCGGCCCAGCCGTCGGCGCCGCGCCCGAGCGGAGACAGGGACCCCGAGATCGTGCAGGCACCGGCCCGCGAGGCTCTGGCGTTCATCGGTCCGTCCCGCCGCCCGACCCCCACGTCGTCCGCCGCGCACTCCGCGTCCCCCGGCTCCCCGCCCGCGGCGCACACGCCACCGGCTCCTCGCTCGCACCCCCACCCCCGTCCCGAGCACCAGGAGCCCCGCCGCCCGGCCCCCGAGGTCCCGAAGGTGCCACCGGTCAAGATCCCCGACGTGCGGGATTCGACCCGCCAGGCGGTCCCGAAGAACACGAACGTCTGCGCGCTGGGCAAGCAGTACGGCGGCTGGCGGGCCGACAGCCCGGAGTCGAGGATCTGCGAGCAGACGTACGGCCATTGAGCGGAGGGTGAGCGGAGGCGGGTAAACGGACATCCGCCGCCCGCCCTGGTACTGCCGGGGCCCGGGCCGCCTCCCCTGCCCCCGTTACGGCCGTCCCCCGATCCCCCGTCCGCCGCTACGGCCCTTCCCCCAGCCGCACCTCCAGCCGCCTGATCTCCGCCCGCACCCCGTCCCCGTACCTGTCGTCCGCCAACGCCCCCGCCGCTCCCCGCGCCCGGCGCAGATGCACACGGGCGGCCTCGGCGCGGTCGAGCTTCACATAGTCGGCGGCCAGATTCAGGTGCAGCGAGGGATACAGCGCCCGGACGGCCGGCGCGTCACGGCCGTCGCCGGCACCGGCCCCCTCGGCCTCGGTCAACGCCCGCAGATCCCATGCCAGTTCGTCCGAGGGGTCGTCCTGTGTGTCGGCCAGGTAGTGCGCCAGGGTGCAGCGGTGCAGCGGGTCGCCGTCCTCGCCGAGCTCCGTCCACAGGTCCAGCAGCCGGCGCCGGGCCTCCTCGCGGTCCCCCGCGTGATGCAGCATGACGACCTGCCCGATCCGCGTCAGCACGGCATCGGGCGCCGTACGCTCCTGTCGCTCCGCCACCGCGTCCTCCGGACCCTCGTCGGCTGATCCCTCGACGCTAACGGCCCTCACCGGCAAACCCGGTCAAGCCGCTCCGTACGGGATCGGGCCGGTCCGGGGCAGGACCGGCCCGGCCGCGGCTCAGCCCAGGTCGGGGATGCGCCAGTCGATGGGGTCGTGCCCCTGCCGGGCCACCGCTTCGTCGATCTGCGTGAACGGGCGGGAGCCGAAGAACTTCTTCGCCGACAGCGGCGAGGGATGCGCGCCCTTGACGACCACGTGCCGCGTCTCGTCGATGAGCGGGAGCTTCTTCTGCGCGTAGTTGCCCCACAGCACGAACACCGCGGGGTCGGGCCGGTGGGCCACGGCCCGGATCACCGCGTCGGTGAACTTCTCCCAGCCCTTGCCCTTGTGCGAGTTGGCCTCGCCGCCGCGGACCGTCAGCACCGCGTTGAGCAGCAGGACGCCCTGCTGGGCCCAGGGCATCAGATAGCCGTTGTCGGGGACGGGGTGGCCGAGCTCCTCCTTCATCTCCTTGTAGATGTTGCGCAGCGACGGCGGCGTCTTCACGCCGGGGCGCACCGAGAAGCACAGACCGTGGCCCTGGCCCTCGCCGTGGTAGGGGTCCTGGCCGAGGATCAGGACCTTCACCTGCTCGTACGGGGTCGCGTCCAGCGCGGCGAAGACCTCGTCGCGCGGCGGGTGGACGGGACCCTTCGCCCGCTCCTCCTCGACGAACTCGGTCAGCTCCTTGAAGTAGGGCTGCTGAAGCTCGTCGCCCAGAACCCCGCGCCAGGACTCGGGCAGCATGGCGATGTCGGTCACGTCAACTTCCTCCGGTGTGCGCTCACTTCAGGGCCGCACCATGTGCGACCCGCGGACGGCCGCGCCGGAGCGCGGCCCCCTTCCGAGCACAGAACCTACAGGCGCCCACTGACAATCGCGCTACCAGCTGGTCTTCCGGGACAGCGTCCACATCGTCATCATCGTGGCGACGTCGATGGACTGCTCCGCGCCGGAGATCTCCTCGCTCGCGGCCACGAACTGCTTGCCCTGCCACAGCGGCAGAAGTCGCGAGTCCTCCACGACGATCTGCTGGACTTCCTCGAACTCCTTGGCCACGGCGCCGCGGTCGCTCTTGCGGCGCGACTGGGGCAGCAGCGTTTCGGTGATCTTGGGCGCCACGTAGGGGGTGCCGAGTGCGTTCTCCTGGCCGACGAAGGGCGCGACGAAGTTGTCGGCGTCGGCGAAGTCAGGGAACCAACCACGCCCGAACACCGGGTATTCGCCGTTCTGGTAGCCCTGCACGTACGTCTTCCAGGGGCGGCTCTTGAGTGTGACGGTGAACAGCCCGGACTCCTCCAGCTGCCGCTTCAGCTCCTCGAACGCGGGCTTGGTCTGCGAGCCGTAACGGTCGGTGGTGTACCAGAGCTGGAGCGGGACGGGATCGGTGATGCCCGCCTCGGTGAGGATCTTCTTGGCTCTGTCGGGGTTGGGGTTCCCGAAGCTGTCGAAGAAGCTCGTGGTGTGGCCGACCAGACCCCGGGGGATCATGGAGTACAGCGGTTCGACGGTGTCCTTGTAGACCTTGTGGGCGAGCGACGGGCGGTCGATGACCTGGGCGATCGCCTTGCGGACCTCGGGCCTCTTGGCCCACGGGTCCTTGGGGTTGAACACCAGGTAACTGATCTCGGTCGTGGAGTTCTCGATCAGCTGAAGCCCCTCGTCCTTGCCGTTCGCTTGGATGTCCACGGTGTCGGAGGCGGGCAGTCCGCGGTAGATGACGTCGATCCGCTTGCCCTTCAGGGCGTCGACCATCTCGGACGACTGCTTGAAGTAGCGAATGGTGACGCCGTTGTTCTTGCGGTCGGCGATTCCGTTGTAATTGTCGTTGCTGACGAGCTCGGCCTGCTCACCGTCCTCGTACGACGAGAGGCTGTACGGCCCCGAGCCACTGATCTTTCCGTCCTCGCGGAGCTTGTCCGCGGGGTACTCGTCGGGGTTCACGATGGACATCGCGGGTGTGGACAGCACGAACGGGAAGGTGGCGTCGGGCTCGTTGAGTTGGAAGACGACCTCGCGGTCTCCCTTCACCTGGACCCGGGACAGGCTCCCCAGCAGTCCCGCGGGGCCGCCGTTGACCTTGATCTTCTTGATCCGGTCAATGGAGTACTTGACGGCCTGAGCGTCCAGCTCCCGCCCGTCGGAGAACTTCAGCCCCTCGCGCAGCTTGCAGCTGTACACCATGGTCGAGGAGTCCGTGAAACTGCAGCTCTCGGCAGCGTCAGGCTCGGGCTCGGACGTGCCGGGGTTGTAGTTCAACAGGGTCTGGAAGACATTGCGGAACAGCTCCCAGGAACTGTCCCAGGCGGCCGCCGGGTCCAGCGTGCTCGGGGCACTGGTGGTCCCCACAACGATGGGACTCTCACTTTCGGACGAGTCCGAGGAGAAGACACCACACCCGGCGACCAAACCTATGGCCGTGACCGCCGCCAGCTGACGGAGGTATCTGTCCCGCTTGAACACGCGCACCATCCTCGATCGGGCATACCACAAGGGTGGCCAGACCATACCGCAGTGTTCGGCCGATTGGTCCTCCGCCCTGGCAAGCCCTTGATCAGCGCGTATGTCGGTGGCAGGAAACAACGGCGCTCTTCCTGTTCACGCCCCCGTGAGGTGGGCACCCGCGCGTGCGTCGACCTCGCAGCGCAGGCGCCCACCGCCGCCGTCAGCCGACGCCGGCGTTGAGGAAGATGCCGCCGTCGACGACCAGCGTCTGTCCGGTGACCCAGTCGGACTGGTCCGAGGTGAGGAACGCGGCGGCGCCACCGATGTCGGAGGGCACGCCGAGCCGGCCCAGCGGGTAGGCCGCGGCGGCCTCCGCCTCCCGGCCCTCGTACAGGGCCTGCGCGAACTTGGTCTTCACCACGGCCGGGGCGATCGCGTTGACCCGCACCTTGGGCGCGAACTCGTGCGCCAGCTGCTGGGTCAGGTTGATCAGCGCGGCCTTGCTGACGCCGTAGGCCGCGATGAACGGCGAGGGCGCGATGCCCGCCACGGAGGCGATGTTGACGATCGCGCCGCCGTTGTCCTTCTGCCAGGCGTGCCAGGTCTTCTGCGCGAAGCCGAGCGCCGAGATCACGTTGGTCTCGAAGACCTTGCGTGCGACCCCCAGGTCGAGGTCGGCGATCGGGCCGAACACCGGGTTCGTACCGGCGTTGTTGACCAGGTGGTCGACGCGTCCGAAGGCCTCCATGGTGCGCTCGACGGCGACGGCCTGGTGGGCCTCGTCGTGCGCCTTGCCGGCCACGTAGATGGCGCGGTCGGCGCCGAGCTGCTCGACGGCCTCCTTGAGGGCGTCCTCGTTGCGGCCGGTGATGCACACGCGGTCGCCGCGCGCGACGAGCGCCTCGGCGACGCCGTAGCCGATGCCTCGGCTGGCGCCCGTGACGAGGGCGACCTTGCCGGAGAGTTCAGGCAGTTCAGTCATGTCCGTTTCTTCCCAGTCCCTAGTCGAGCGGTCCGCCGGCGACGTACAGCACCTGGCCGGAGACGAATCCGGCCGCCTCGCCCGTGAAGAAGGCGATGGCGTTGGCGATGTCGTCCGGCTCGCCGACCCGCGCGACCGGGATCTGGGTGGCGGCGGCGGCCTTGAAGTCCTCGAAGCCCATGCCGACGCGGTCGGCGGTGGCCTTGGTCATCTCGGTGGCGATGAAGCCGGGGGCGACGGAGTTGGCGGTGACGCCGAACTTGCCGAGCTCCTTGGCCAGGGTCTTGGTGAAGCCCTGGAGACCGGCCTTGGCCGCCGAGTAGTTGACCTGGCCGCGGTTGCCGAGCGCGGAGGACGAAGAGAGGTTGACGATCCGGCCGAAGCCCGCGTCGACCATGTGCTTCTGGCAGGCCTTGGACATCAGGAAGGCGCCGCGCAGGTGCACGTTCATGACGGTGTCCCAGTCGGCGACGCTCATCTTGAACAGCAGGTTGTCGCGGAGCACACCCGCGTTGTTGACCAGGATCGTCGGAGCGCCGAGCTCCTCGGCGATCCGCGCGACGGCCGCCTCGACCTGTGCCTCGTCGGAGACGTCGCAGCCGACCGCGATGGCCTTGCCGCCGACCGCGGTGATCTTCTCCACGGTGTCCTTGCAGGCGGCCTCGTCGAGGTCGATCACGGCGACCGCGCGGCCCTCTGCGGCCAGTCGTACGGCGGTGGCGGCACCGATGCCACGCGCTCCGCCGGTAACCACGGCGACCCGCTGCTCAGTGGTGGACATTGCTGGTTCTCCTCGCCCTCGAGATGCGGCTCGTGCGGCGCGCCCGATGGTGAGCGACCGCTTAGTACCTTCAGCAGACGTGACGCTAGAAGCCCTGGCACCCGGTGTCAACGGCCGACCGGCTGCGTGTGATCGATTCCCCGTACGACCGGCGCGAACCGGGCGTACCCAGCCATGGTCCCCGCTCGGCCGTGTCCCGCCGTGCACACCCGAACGGCCTACGGCTGCGAGCCGCCGAGCGCAAGGGCACCTAGCGTCGAAGCGCGAAGTCATCGATGGCCGGAAAGGAGGCGCTCCATGCGCCGTCGCACCGGTGCCGTCGGCACGCTGTTCGTGATCGCCGCGATTGTGCCGTTCGCCGAACCCGCTCACGCTCGGGAACTGGACTGCCGCAGTTTCACCTACCAGGAGGACGCACAGGCTCTCTTCGACTCGGACCGCAACGATCCTCATCGGCTCGACGAGGATGAGGGACGGGACGACGGGATCGCCTGTGAGACGCTGCCCCGTCGCGGTGGCAACGGGGACCGCGGCGGCAACGGGGACGACGGGGGCCTCACCTCGTCCACGACGCGCCCCAGAACCCGTCCCTCGGCGCCCATGACGCCTGAGACTCCAGCCGCTGCCATCACTCCTGCCACACCGGCCACTCCGGCCGCCCCTGTCACGCCTGCGACTCCTCGTGCCACCGCCACACCTGCCGCTCCGCGGATCACCGCCACACCTGCCGCTCCTCGTGCCACCGCCACCCCGACCCGCGGCACGCGAGGCGGGGTCGGCGGCGCCACGACGTCCGGCCCCGGTGGCTGGGACATCGCCGTCGGCCTGGCCTTCGTCACGGGCTCCGCGCTCGCCGCCGGTTACGTGCTGAAGCGGCGCAGGGGCTGACGCCCGGCGCGCGTGCGGTGCCGACGCGGGGGCGGTCACCGCACCAGCAGGTCCAGCAGTCGCTCCGTCTCGGCCGCCGGATCGGCCGTCAGCCCCGTGTGCACGGGTCCGGGCTGCACGACCGTCGAGCGGGGCGCGATCAGCCAGCGAAAGCGTCGCCCCGGGTCGTCGCCCGAGGCCTGTCCCGCCGCGTCACCGCCCGCGCAGACGCCCTCGACGGCACGGAGTGCGGCCCGTACCCCGGCCACGTCGGCATCGGGGTCCAGCGCGCGCAGTCTGGTCTCGTCCAGGTGGGTCCGGGCAGCGACGTAGGACTTCGCCCGGCAGTACACGAGCACTCCGGCGTTGATGCACTCGCCGCGCTCGACGCGGGGTACGACGCGCAGGACGGCGTACTCGAAGACGTCGCGGTCGCCGCCCTGGCCCGGCTTGATAAAGTGGCGGTCGCTCACTGGGTCCCCTCGATTCCGTCGACGCGCTCGTGGACGCCGGCCGCCCGTGCCAGCAACGGCCGCGCGTAGGCCCGCCTGAGGTCGTCCGCGGTGTCGAAGCCGGGCTCGGCGGCCAGCCAGGCGTCCGGGATCTCGGCGGTCACCTCGGCCAGCAGGTCCTCGGTGACCAGCGGCGCCAACTCGGCGGCGGCTGCCCGCACGTCGGGGGCGAAGCGGGCGAGGGCGTGGTCCGAGGCGTCGTACGGGCGCTCCGCCGAGGCCTGTGCGCCGGGCCAGTTGTGCTGCCAGATCATGGTCGCGCCATGGTCGATGAGCCACAGTTCGCCCTGCCACATCAGCAGGTTGGGGTTGCGCCAGGACCGGTCGACGTTGTTGACGAGGGCGTCGAACCACACGACTCGGCCGGCGTCATCGGAGCTCACCTCGAAGGCGAGGGGGTCGAAGCCGAGCGCGCCGGAGAGGAAGTCCATGCCGAGATTGGTGCCGCCGCTGGACCTGAGCAACTCCTGTACCTGCTGGTCGGGTTCGCCGAGCCCCAGCACCGTGTCGAGCTCCACCGTCACCAGCCGGGGCACCCGGAAGCCCAGCCTGCGGGCGAGTTCACCGCAGACGACCTCCGCGATGAGCGTCTTGCGGCCCTGTCCGGCGCCGGTGAACTTCATGACGTACGTCCCGAAGTCGTCGGCCTCGACGAGTCCCGGCAGCGAGCCGCCCTCACGCAGCGGCGTGATGTAGCGGGTCGCGATGACTTCCTTGAGCATCGCCCCAGGTTACTGGCGCGAGGACGGCGTCCGGGGGCGGCCCGGGGGTGTGGTGCGCCGCGGCGTCGACAGCAAACCGACAGCCCCCGACAGGGAACCGACAGCTCCGCTTTACCCACGTTCAGTCGGGACCGGGTCAGGATTTCGACAGCGTCTGAACAGCCGGTCCGAATGGACCGTACCTCTCGGCAGATCACGAATGACCGGAAGGAACGTCAGCATGACCAGCGAATCAGTTCAGCCCGCGTCGGGTCCGAGCCGCCGTACCGTCGTGGCGGCGGTCGGCGCGGCAGGGCTCGCCGTTGCGCTGACCGCGTGCGGATCGGACGACGACGCGTCCGGCTCGTCCACCGAACAGGGCGCCGGCGCCGGCGCGACCACCGAGGCGGGCGGCACGTCCGGCGGGGCCGGCGCGGGCGGTGCGGCGCTCGCGAAGACCGCCGACATCCCGGAGGGCGGTGGCAAGGTCTTCGGCGACGAGAAGGTCGTGGTCTCGCAGCCCGCGGCGGGCGACTACAAGGCCTTCTCCACGATCTGCACCCACCAGAACTGCCCGATGACGGACCTCAAGGAGGACACCCTCTCCTGTGCCTGTCACGGCAGCCAGTTCTCCGTTCTCGACGGCAGCGTGAAGAAGGGCCCCGCGACCCAGCCGCTGGCCGCCAAACAGATCAGCGTGTCGGGAGACTCGATCACGCTCGCCTGACCCGGGACGGACGCTTGAGGCCGCCCAGCACCTCGTCCGTGGTCGCGACCGTGGCGACCAATGCGAGGGTGTGGCGGATCATCGCCGCGGTGTAGTCGGAGGGCACCCCGGCGACGGCGTCCCGGGGCACGATCACGACGTACCCCCGGTTCACCGCGTCGAAGACGGTGTTGGGGATCGCGACGTTGGCCGAGACACCGGTGACGACGAGCGTGCGGCAGCCGAGGTTGCGCAGCAGTGCGTCGACGTCGGTGCCCTGGATCGGAGACAGGCCGTGCAGGCGTCGTACGACGAGGTCCTCCTCGGTGACCTCGATCGGCGCCGCCACACGGACTGCCGTCGTTCCGGAGAGCTGCTGGACGGGGAGCCGCTCGGCGGCGCGGAAGAGGCGGGCGTTGTGGTTGGCACCGCGGCCGTCGGGGCGGCGTTCGGCGATCGCGTGGATCACCTGGACGCCGCTCTCGCGGGCGGCGGCGACGAGCCGGGCGACGTTGCCGAGGGCGCCCGAGGAGCGGGCCTCCTCGGCGAGTTCGGGCAGCGCACTGTCCGGTCCGACGACGCCCTGCTGGCATTCGACGGTGAGCAGGACGGTGGTCGCGGGGTCGAGGAGTTCACTGAGCTCTGCGGGCGACGGCATGGTTCCCCCTGTGACCGACGGCGTGGGCGGGCGAGCGTAGCCACCATTGCTTGTGGACGGAAGACGACTCATCCTTTTCTGACGTGATGTCAGAGGATCTCTCCTCTGGCACGACGTGAGAGAAGAGAAGAGGGGGCCGCATGACCGTCACTCAACGCCGGGGCCGGAAGATCATGATGACGCCCGGTGAGCTGGACGAGTTCCTCGCCACGCAGCGCACCTGCCGGGTCGCCACGGTGTCCGCCGACGGCTTCCCGCACGTCAGCGCGCTGTGGTTCGCCTGGGACGGCAACTCGCTGTGGCTGTACTCGGTGGTCCGCAGCAAGCGGTGGACCGAGCTGCGCCGCGATCCGCGGGTCGCCGTCGTGATCGACACGGGTGAGGAGTACGAGCAGCTGCGCGGGGTGGAGCTGTCCGGCACCGTCGAGTTCGTGGGCGAGATCCCGCGCGTCGGCGAGCTGCGCGCCGAACTCGACGTCCCCGAGACGCTGTTCGCGCGCAAGAACTTCGGTCTCGACGAGATGCCGCACGACGGCAGGCACGCCTGGATGCGGCTGACGCCTCAGAAGATCGTGTCCTGGGACTTCCGGAAACTGGGGTAGCGCCAGGGACCTCAGTCTCCGGCGATCTTCTCGGCCGCCGCTTGCAGGGCCTCCACCGCCGCCCGGATCGACGGGCGGCGGTCCGCGTCCGCGCGCCACACCGCGTACACGTACCGGTGGACCCGATGGCGCAAGGGCACGGCCCGCACCCCGGTCGGCATCGGGTCACGACCCAGCCGGGGCGCGACGCAGACGCCCAACCCGGCCGAGACCAGGGCGAGTTGGGTGTGATGCTCCTCCGCGCGATGGGCGATACGGGGCTCGATGCCCTTGGTGCGCAGCGTGTAGACCAACCACTCGTGACAGAACTCGCCCTCGGGCCAGGCGACCCACTCGTCGTCCGCGAAGTCCTCCAGGTCGACCTCTCGCCGGTCGGCGAGCGGATGCCCCTCGGGCATGGCGATCTCCACGCGGTCGTCGAGGATCGCGGCCTTGGCGAGCCCCTCCGGCATGGGCAGCGGCTTGTTGTACCAGTCGAGGACGACGGCCACGTCCGCGTCCCCCCGGATCACCGCGGCGACTCCGTCCTCGGGCTCCAGCTCCCTGGACCGCAGGCGCAGCGCCGGATGGCCGGCCCGCAGCGTGGTCAGCGCGGCGGGGAACAGGCCCCGCAGTGCGGTGGGGAACGCGACCAGCCGCAGCTCACCGACCACCTGGCCGCGCTGGGCCTCCAGATCGGACTGGGCGAGCTCGACCTGCGACAGAATGCGGGCCGCGTGCTCGGCGAGCAGCCGCCCCGCGTCCGTGAGTCGCACACCCCGGCCGTTCTTGGCGAGGAGCTGCTGGCCGATCTCCCGCTCCAGCTTGGACATCTGCTGCGATACGGCCGACGTCGTGATGTGCAGGCCCTCGGCGGCACCGCTGACCGAGCCGTGCCGGGCGAGGGCGTCGAGGGTGCGCAGGCGCTCCAGGTTCAACATGTAAGCAATGCTACGAGATACCCCACCGAAAAACTCGATTGTGCTACGAGATTGTGAGGCGGATCGTTGCTGCCATGAGCATCGCCTCCTCCACCGGCTCGGCCTCCACCGACCCCATCTCCACCAGCCCCGCTTCCACTGACTCCGTCTCGACAGGCCCCGCCTCCCCCGGCTCCCGCGAGCCGGGGGAGGCATCGCCGCGCCCCCGCCTCGACTGGCGGCTGCGCTTCGCCGCGCTGTCCCTGGTCTGGGGCTTCAGCTTCCTGCTCATCAAGGTGGGCACCGACGGCTATGCCCCCTTCCAGGTCACGCTGGGGCGACTGGTGTTCGGCACGGCGGTGCTCGCGGTCGCGATGGCGGTGAAGCGGGAGCGGTTGCCGCGGGGGGTACGGACCTGGGGGCATCTGGCGGTCGCCGCGTTCCTGCTCAACGCGTTGCCGTTCTCCCTGTTCGCGTACTCCGAGCTGACGATCCCGTCCACACTCGCGGGTATCTGCAACGCGACCTCGCCGCTGTGGGGGATGGCCCTGTCCCTGGTCGCCCTCTCGGAGGACCGGCCGACTCGGGTCAGGGTCGCCGGGCTCGGCGTCGGCTTCCTGGGCGTCCTGACCGTGCTCGGGGCGTGGCAGGGCTTTCACGGGCTGGATGCCACGGGGACGGCGATGGCCCTGCTGGCCTCCTTGAGCTACCCGATCGGCTGGATATACATCCGGCGTACGCTGGCCGGCTCGCGCGAGTCCCATCTGTCGCTCACCGGTGCGCAGTTGCTGCTGGCCGCAGTGCAACTTGCCGTTGTGACACCGGTGTTCACCTCAGTGCCGACCAGCTTTCCGATGCTGCCCCTGCTCGCGATCGTGGCGCTGGGGGCACTCGGGACGGGGCTCGCGGTTCTGATTCAGTACGGGCTCGTCGCGGAGGTCGGGCCGACCACGGCTCAGATGGTGACGTACTTCATTCCTGTCATCGCCACGGTGGCCGGTGTTGCCGTGCTCGGCGAGTCGTTGACCTGGACCACACCGGTCGGGGCGGTGATCGTTCTTGTGGGGGCGGCCCTCACTCAGGTGAAGCGGGGCACCTGAAGGAGATCGGCCGGGCCCGGCCCTGTCATGCGTAGCCCCTCGCCGGCGTCGACGCCACCGCCGTCGCCACCGCGTCCGCCAGCGGGGTGACCTCGTCCGGGGCGAGCGTCGCGACCGTGATGCGGATTCCGGGTGGAGCACTCATACGGAATCGTGCGCCCGGCGCCACCGCCCAGCCGGCGTGCAGCAGTCGGGCCACCGCACCCGTCTCGTCGGGAACCGGGACCCATACGTTCAGGCCGCTGCGGCCGTGCGCCGTGATCCCCCGCTCCGCCAGCGCGGCGATCAGTGCGTCGCGCCGGGCGGCGTACGCCGCTGCCACCCTCTTGGGGTCGACGGCGCCCTCGGCCCACAGCCGCACCAGGGCCCGCTGGCCGAGGCGGCTCACCCAGCCGGGTCCGAGGCGCTGGCGGCCGTGCACCCGGTCGACGGTGACGGGGTCGCCGGTGAAGACGGCGAGCCGCAGGTCGGGGCCGTAGGCCTTGGCGGCCGAGCGGACGAAGGCCCAGCTGCGGGTGGTGCCGGCGAGGGCGTGCAGGGGCAGGTCGACGATGCCGTGCCCGTGGTCGTCCTCGATGAGCAGGACGTCCGGGTGGTCCGTCAGCACGGAGCGCAGGGCACGCGCGCGTCCGGCGGTCACGACCGCGCCCGTCGGGTTCTGCGCCCGGTCGGTGACGATCAGGGCGCGCGCTCCCGCCTCCAAGGCCCGGCGCACGTCGTCAGGCAGCGGGCCCTCGTCGTCCACGCCGACCGGAGCCGTCCGCAGTCCGACGGCCGGGGCGAGGTCGAGCAGGCTGCCCCAACCGGGGTCCTCGACGGCGACGGTGTCGCCGGGCTTGAGATGGGCCGCGAGGACCCGTTCGATCACGTCGAGCGAGCCGGAGGCGACGGCGATCGGCCCGTCCGGGACGCAGTCTGCGTCGAATGCCGCCCGCGCACTGCGCGCCAGCTCCGGTTCCACGGCCGCGTCCCCGTACATGACGGGCTCCCGGTCGTTGTGTTCGGCGGCCGCGGCGAACGCCTCGGCCAGGAGCGGCAGCAGTGCGGGGTCCGGGTTGCCTCCGGCCACGTTCCGTACGCCCTCCGGCACGTCCACCCGGATGAACTCGCGTCCGGTTGTGACCGGCTTGGGCCGCACCCGGCTGCCCCGGCGCCCGGCCGTCTCGATGACCCCGCGCTCCCGCAGGATCCGGTAGGCGGCCGCGACGGTATTGGGATTGACGCCCAGCTCCACCGCCAACTCCCGCATGGGTGGCAGGACTTGCCCCGGCTCCAGGTCACCGGCACCCACCGCACGCTCGACGCTCGACGCAATGTCAGCTGCGCGACGTCCCTCGATCCGATATCCTCCTAGCACAAAGCAAATTATGCACTAGTGCAATAGAGATCGCAAGACGCATCGCAAGGGAGACCGACATGCAGGGGACCACACAGCCGACGCAGCAGCCCGCCGCCTATCCGGCGACCGACCGCACGGTCCCCACCCGCTCCCCGGACCGGGCCTCGTACGACAAGGAGCTCGTGCACGCGATACTCGACGAGGCCTACGTCTGCCACCTCGGCTTCGTCCGCGACGGCGCCCCGGTCGTGCTGCCCACGCTGTTCGCCCGGGTCGGCGAGACGCTCTACGTCCATGGCTCGACGGGTTCGCGCCCGCTGCGGATGACCGGCCGGGCCGACCCGGGCCTGCCGGTGTGCCTGACGGTCACGCATGTCGACGCGCTGATCCTGGCCCGCTCGGCCTTCCACCACTCGATCAACTACCGGTCCGTCGTGGTGCACGGCACCGCCTACGACGTGACGGACCCGCAGGAGAAGCGGACCGCCCTCGACGCGCTCGTCGACCACGTCGTGGCCGGCCGGTCCCAAGACTCCCGGCCCGCCAACAAGAAGGAACTGGCCGCCACCGCCGTCATCCGCCTCGACCTCGGCGAGGTCTCCGCCAAGCTCCGCACCGGCGGCGTGAACGACGAGCCCGAGGACCTCACCCTCCCCCACTGGGCCGGCGTCGTCCCCCTGCGCAAGGGCTACGACGCGCCCGTCGGCGACCCCGACCTGGCTCCCGGCACCGAACTCCCCGACTACCTCAGGGCGCCGTGATGCTGATACACCCTTGGGACGCGCCCCGCGACGACACCGAGTGGCAGCGGTGGCTGGCCGTCCACGACTTCGGGCACCTCGTCGTCAACGGCTCGGACGGCGAGCCGCCGTTCGCCCAGCCACTGCACTTCGCGTACGACGCCGGGCGCGGCGAGGTCGTCACCCATCTGGCCCGCCCCAACCCGATGTGGCCCGCGCTGCTGGCGCATCCCGAGGTCGTGCTGAGCGTGGTGGACGACTACGCGTACGTGCCCGGGCCGTGGCAGGCGGCACCGGACGCGCCGCCCGAGCACGGCGAACCGACCAGCTTCTACGCGGCGGTCCAGCTCCGCTGCCGGGCCCATGTCGTGGACGACCCGGCCGAGAAGGCCGAGCTGCTCAACCGCCAGGTCGGCCACTTCCAGCCGGAGGGAGGCTCGGCGGAGGTGGCGGTCGGTGAGGCGCCGTTCGGCAGGCTGTTGTCCGGCGTCCGCGGGCTGCGGCTCGAAGTCACCAGTGTCCGCGCGAAGTTCAAGTACGCGGGTCGGCGCACGGCGCAGGTGCAGGACCGGATCGCCGCGAAACTGACGGAACGGGCCGGTCCGGGTGACGCGGCGGCTCGCGAGCACATGCTGCGTCGCCGCCCGGCCTGAGAGAACGGACGCTCAACGACCCTCCGCTCGCCCGAGGGGCCCCGCACCGGGCGGTGCGGGGCCCCTTGCGCTCACGCCGGCAGCCGCCGCGCGCCCCGCGCCTCCGCCACCGCCAGCCCTGTGACGGAGCCGAGCATCAGCAGGGTGCCGGTGAGGGTCGGTGCCGTCAGGTGTTCGCCGAGCAGGAGGACGGCGAGCACCGCCGCGCTGACCGGCTCCAGCAGCATGATCACGGACACGGTGGCCGACCGGACGGCGGCGGCGCCCGCGAAGTAGAGGGCGTACGCGAGGGCGGTGGGGACGGCCGCGATGTACGCGAGCAGCCAGCCCAGCTGCACGGGTTCGGCCGTGTGCGGTACGAGTCCCTCGGCGAGGGCGAACGGCAGCAGGCACAGGCTGGTGACCGCGAAGGACCGCACGGACGTGCTGGCGGCGTCCGCTCCGCCGTCGCGGCCCCACTTCCGTGTCAGCAGGGTCATCACGGAGTAGCCGGCCGCGGACACGAGCGCGAGCAGCACGCCCCACGGCCGTACGGTCGCCCCCTCGCCGCCCAGGGCCAGCACCGCGAGCCCGATGAGCGCACCGGCCACGGCCGCCACGCCGCCACGGCCGAGCCGCTCCCCCAGCGTCAGCCGGGCGCCGAGCGCGATGAACACGGGGCCGGCGCCGAGGGTGACGACCGTACCCACCGCGAGTCCGGTGACGTCGACGGCGGCGAAGTACGCCGTCTGGAACACGGCGAGCCCGATGCCCGTGGCCCCGGCACGCAGCGCCTTGCGGCCGAGGGGCTCGGGTGCGACGGACTGCGCCTGCGCCTGCACACGCACGCGCGGCCGCAGGAGACGGACGGCCAGCAGCAGCACGAAACCGATCGCGCAGCGCCAGAAGGAGAGGGCGACCGGTCCCATGTCACTGGCGCGGTAGACCAGGGAGGCGGCGGCGCCCGCGGTGCCCCAGGCGGCACCGGCGACGATCAGACAGAGAAGGCCACGCCCGATGGGCAGGCCGGAGACAGCGGTGTTCGACACGAGTTTCTCCGCAGACATGCAGAAGGCTGGAAGGAGCCCGGCTCAGCGGGATCCGTGGACTTCGTCTGCGGGCAGCACCGTTCCGCCCGGCGTGATGCCGGGCAGGCGTTCCGGAGGGCCCGCCTCAGGCGGCCGGAGGCGGAAGAACGAGTGCCGTGGAGTGCATGATCGGCACCCTATGCGGCCGGCTCGCGGGCCGACAAATCCCTTTCCGGACCGCCGCTCGCCACCGGCTCCGGGGAACCCTTCGTGGGCGCCGACGACTGCGCGATGAACGCACCGGCCAGGACAACCGCTCCACCGATGATCTGCGGCGCGGAGAGGTGCTCGCCGAGCAGGAACCAGGCCAGGACGGTCGCGATGACCGCTTCGAGGCACGCGACGACGCCGGCGACCTGCGGTGAGAGCCGGCGTACGGAGACAACTCCGGTGACGTAAGCGACGACGGTGGCGACCAGGACGATCCAGGACAGCAGCAGGACGGCCGCGACCGGGGTGCCGTCCATGTGCGCGGTGCCGCCGAGCACGGACCAGTCCATCGTCCAGGGGCGGGCGACCACGGTGAGCACGCCGGCGCCGATGAGGAGGCCGTAGGCGATCACGCCGAGCGGGTCGGGGGCGTCGTCGCCGGAGTCGCTGCCCTGGTCGGACAGGACGAAGTAGCCGACCTGGCAGCAGGCTGCGCCGAGAGCGAGGAGCAGTCCGAGCGCGTCGAAGCTCAGCCCGGACCAGATCTCGACGACACAGGCGAGTCCGCCGACCGCGAGGACGACCCCGACGGCGGCGGCGGGCGTGACCGGCCGCCGCTGCACGAACCGCACCCAGCCGAGGACGAGCGCGGGGGCGAGGTACTCGACGAGCAGCGCGACCCCGACCGGGATACGGGAAATCGAGGCGAAGTAGAAGGCCTGCACACCGGCCACGCCGAGCAGTCCGAACCCTGCGAGCAGGGCGGGGCGGCGGCGCAACAGCGCGCGGTGGCGCACGGCGAGCGGCAGCATCACGAGGGCCGCGCCGGCGACCCGTAGCCACACGACGTGCAGCGGGTCGAGCCCCGCCTCGATCAGGGGCTTGGCTGCGACACCGGACCCTCCGAAGGCGACCGCGGAACCGAGCGCCAGCCCGAGCCCGACGCCCTTGCCGCGGCCGGCCTGACTGTTTTCAGACATACGCACCGGCACATGATGACAGGGGATGACATGAGCGTCACCCCCAATGACACCTGTCTCAGCGAGTGGACGGCGGCGCCGCCTCGCGAGGAAGCCAGGGGGCGCGTGGTTCTAGCGGGTGGTTTCGGAGCCGCCGACGTATTCGTCCCGGTGTTCGTCGATGCGGGCGCGCAGGGCGTTCGCGTCGATTCCGGCGCGGGCGAGCACCTCGACGGCGCGGGCCTGCGGGTCCACGACGATCGCCGCGAGGAGGTCGATGCCGCGGGCCTGTGTGTCGCCGCGCGAGGCAGCACGTCGGCAGGCGTACTCCATCGCGCTCGCGACCAGCGGGGAGAACCCCTCACCCTCCACGACGACGGGTACGCGTCCGGAGTCCTCGACGCTGCCCTGCCAGCGCAGGCCGTAGCCGATGGTGCGCTGGACGAGGTAGCCGAGGAGGCGGGCGATCTGGGGTCCTTCGCCGAATACGGCGTACACATCCCGGTCGTGCTCGAGGAGCGAGTGCAGCAGATGGGCCGTGTCGATCTGCCGGTCCCCGTCCCTGACCGCCCGGCGGCGGGCGCCGGAGATCACCGCTGCCAGCTGCTCGCTGAGCCTGGCATCGTCCGCCGCGGCGTCCGGGCGCCGGCAGTTCTGCTCCTGGGCCGACTGCCGGGGGATACGGGGTTGCACATCCCCTACCTCATCAACCACTTCGAGCCGGGTCATCCCCGAGGGGAAGCATTTGCGCGTCCCACAGAGAGTGGACTCGTGCGGCTGGAATCTCCTCCTTACGGATGAGATCAGGCCGAACCACCCTGATGGGCGCGCGCCGCCTTGCCGTGCGCCTCGGTCGGCCTGTCCGGCGTCTCCACATTTTCTGACGGTTCATCAGTATTGAATGTTCCACGCCCCACAGCTACGTTCCGCGACACCGTAGCCCGAGACGAAGGGGTGGTCGCATGGCCGAAGTCAGCGCGGAGGCACGCATCGAGGCACCGGCCGAGAAGGTCTGGGCGCAGCTGACGGACTGGTCGTCATGGAGCCGGTGGAACGCCACCCACACCAGCTTCCCGGGCGGCGGCCCCGCGGCCCTCGAAGTGGGCGGGACCTTCCAGGAGAACATGAAGCTGATGGGGTTCCCGGCCGAGGTCGAGTGGACCATCGAGGAACTGGAGCCGGCGCGAGTGCTCGCCATTCGCGGCAAGGGTCCGATGGCGGTGACCGTGGCCACGCGCTACACACTGACCCCGGACGGCGACAGCGCCACGGCCGTGCGCATCGACGGGGAGTTCACGGGCGCGGCGGTGTCGTTGATGGCGGGCAAGCTCAAGGATTCGGCGACGGCGGCCCTGAACGAGTCGCTGCGGAAGCTGGCGGGACTGGTGACCTGAAGACCCTCGCCGCGCACACGAAGGTGCCCCGCGGAGCACTCCACGGGGCACCTTCACCGACGACGGGGAGGCCGTACGTCCGTCGCCGCACGCCGGCCGCAGTACGTCAGTCCTCGTCGGCGAGGATCAGGTACAGCCGCTTGCGGGCGTCGTTGATGACGGTCAGTGCCTTCTCGCGCTGCTCCTTGCTGCCCGTCTTCCAGACCTGGCCGAAGGCCTCCATCAGGCCGAAACCGGCCTGGCGGATCTCGCCGAGGGCCTCCCAGTCGACACCGCGGGAGGCTTCCTCCCAGGGCGCCTCGGGCCCGGCCTCGGCCGCCTCGCGGCCCGCCTCCGTGAGCGCGAACAGCTTCTTGCCGCCCTCACTCTCGCTGACGATCAGGCCCTCGTCCTCCAGCAACTGGAGGGTGGGGTACACCGAGCCGGGACTGGGCTTCCACGCCCCGCCGCTGCGCTCGGCGATCTCCTGGATCATCTCGTAGCCGTGCATGGGGCGGTCCTTCAGCAGGGCGAGGATGGACGCGCGCACGTCGCCGCGCCGCGCCCTCCCTCGAGGTCCGCCTCGACCCCCCCTCGGCCCCCAGGGGCCGGGCCCGAATCCGGGCCCACCGAAACCGGGGCCGCCAGGACCACCGGGCCCGAACGGCCCGAAGGCGCCGCGAAGCCCCTCGAAGCCACCCCGGCCGTGATGACCGTGTCCACCGTGTCCACGCTCGAATCCATGGGAACGCATCGCAATCACTCCATTCCATCGTTGATCTGTCGCGATGCTTCAACGATATATCGGAAGAGTTCGTTGAGCAAGGGTGGAGGGAGATGCGCGGGCGACGCCGGCACTGAGGGCGCCGAGGTGCAGCACATGGGGCCACACGTCCCCAAATCGGTCCAGCACCCACGAATTGGCCTTGGCCGCCCTCTCCGCACGCCCTCTACCGTCGCGGCATGCGGATTCGAATCGTCGACGCCTTCACCGACCGCCCTTTCGGCGGCAACCCGGCCGGGGTCCTCCTCCTGGACGCCTTCCCGGAGGATGCCCGGCTTCAGAACGTGGCCATGGAGGTCAATCATGCCGAGACGGCGTTCGCGCACCCGTTGGAGGAGGGCGGGGAGGCGGACTGGGCGCTGCGGTGGTTCACGCCCGTCGACGAGGTGGCGATGTGCGGGCACGCCACGCTCGCCACGGCCCACGTACTGCAGAGCACCGGCGCCCACGAGGGGCCCGTACGGTTCGCCACCCGCAGTGGCGTCCTCGTCGCCACGCCCCGCGAGGACGGCTCGATCACGCTCGACTTCCCGACGGCCCCGCTGACACCGGTCGAGGTACCGGACGGGGTCGCACAGGCCCTGGGCACCGAGCCGCTCGTCGCCTTCGACACCGGCCCGAACGTCGGCGACCTGCTCCTCGAGGTCGCCGACGAGAAGACGGTCCACTCGCTGCACCCCGACCTCAAGGCCCTGGGCGCCCACTCCGAGCGCGGCATCATCGCCACCGCCCGCGCCGAGGACCCCACCCGCGGCCACGACTACGTCTCCCGCTGCTTCTTCCCGAACCTCGGCATCGACGAGGACCCCGTCACCGGCAGCGCCCACACGGCCCTCGCGCCCTTCTGGTCCGAGCGCCTCGGACGCACGGACCTCACCGGCCTTCAGGCCTCCCGCCGCTCCGGCCACGTCCGCACGGAACTGCGCGGCGACCGCACGCTGCTGAGCGGCCGCGCGGTGACCGTGATCGACGGCGAACTGATCGCCTAGACGCGTCGGCCGGTCCGCACGGCGAGCAGACCGGCCGGGCATACGGAAGGGGGCGTACGACGGTCTCGTACGCCCCCTTCGGCACGTTCCTGGCGACCGCCGACCGGCGTCACGCCGTAGGCAGCCACCCCACCTTCCCGGCCAGGAGCGCATATCCCACGAACGCCCCTATGTCGAGCAGGGAATGGGCCACGACCAGCGGGCCCACCCGGCCCCAGCGCCGGTACAGGTAGACGAACACCACGCCCATCGCCATGTTGCCGAGGAAGCCGCCGATGCCCTGGTAGAGGTGGTACGAACCGCGCAGTACGGAACTGGCCACCAGCGAGGCCCCGGGCGTCCAGCCCAACTGGTCCAGCCGACGCAGCAGATAGCCGACGACGATGACCTCCTCGACGATCGCGTTCTGCATCGCCGAGAGGATGAGCACCGGGTACTTCCACCACACGTCGGGCAGCGCCTCGGGCACCACGGTGAGGTTGAAGCCGAGTCCGCGCGCGGCCAGGTAGAAGGCGATCCCGGTGCTGCCGATCACCGCCGCGATGCCCGCGCCACGGCCGAGGTCCGGCCAGGGGCGAGTGCGGTCGAAGCCGAGGCTGCGCAGGCTCCGCCCCTCGCGCATCAGGAAGTGCGCGACGAGCGCGACGGGGATCAGGGCGGTGGTGATCCCGAACAGCTGCCAGGCGAGATCCAGCCAGGGACGGCCCGGCGCGGCCGAGGCGTTGAGCGTGGCCGCCTGGTCCTTGAGGCCTCCCGGTTTGGTGACCGAGCCGACAAAACTGATCAGCGCGGACACACCACTCGCACCGAGCGACAGCCCCAGAACGAGCAACGTCTCATCACGGAAGATCCGCCGCGAGGGCCGCTCATGCGGAAAAGAATCGGCCACGGGGCCTGCCTCGCCCTGCACACCTGCCTCCAGTTGAGTAATCCAGCCTCATCCTCATCGCCATCCCGCTAGGGTCTCGAATGCACTTACGAAGACCGTGCGCGACAGGCCGTTGGGGGGACGGGCGCCGTACGGGGCGTACCGCCCCTTTGCCTGCCATACGGCCGGACTCCGGCACGTGGTTCAGCAGGGCAACAGGGAGGGGCACCACCGTCATGGGACGTCACAGCTTGCCCGATCAGTATGGGGCGGGCGGCAGCGACCCCCGTCGACGCGGCCTCCGTCGAGGCGCACGCCGCCGCACGGTGGTCATCGCGACCGCCCTCGTCCTGACCGTCGCCGGCGGTACGGCCGCCGCGGTCGGCGGCGGGCTGTTCTCCTTCGGCTCCTCCTGCCAGGACGACCCGGTGCGGCTGACCCTGGCCGCCTCCCCCGACCTGGCCCCGGCCCTGCAAACGGCGGCGAAGCAGGCCAGGGAGGCCGACCTCACCTCGGACGGGCGGTGTGTCGCCGTGACGGTGAGCGCTCGCGAGTCGTACGAGGTCGCGGACACACTCCTGGCGGGCGAGGACCCCGACGCCGAGGTGTGGGTGCCGGACTCGGAGCTGTGGCTCCAGCGGCTCACGGCGGACGGTGGCACGGCCGCGATCTCCACGGTGGGCCATGTCGCCTCCACGCCGGTCGGGGTGGCGATGGTGCCCGCGGCCGCCAAGTCGCTGGGGTGGCCGAGGAAGACCTACGGCTGGCTGGAACTGGCCGGTGCCCGCCTGCGCGACGACTCGCTCCGGCTCGGCGCGGCCGACCCCGCGCGCAGCGCGAGCGGACTGCTCGCCCTCACGCAGCTGAGCACGGCGGCCGGCGCGGGCGAGGGCGGGGACACGCAGGCCGCGGCGATGATGAAGGCGCTGTCGCAGCGCGTCTCCGACAGTGACGGCCAGGTGCTGGAGACCCTGCCGCGCGACTCCTCGGGCACCGAACTGGGCAACCCGAGACGCAACCAGGCGCTGGTCGTCAGCGAGCAGGCGGCGCACATGTACAACTCCGGGGCTGACGGCGGCAGCAGCCTGGACTTCTTCTATCCGAAGGACGGCTCCCCCCGCCTCGACTACCCGTACGCCCTCCTCGACCAGACAGGGCTGACGACCGACGAGAGCCGAGCCGCGATCCGGTTCATGAGCTACCTCGGCGACGCTCGACAGCGGCGGCTGCTGGAGCGGCACGGCTTCAGGACGTCCGACGACGCGGCACCGCCCGACGCGCTGGTCACCCGGGCCGGCGGCAGCAGCCCCCAGCCGTACGCGGAGCCGGCGGGCCGGCCGGCCTCGGCGGCCTCGGTCCAGGAGACGCTCGGCGTGTGGACGATCACCGTGCAGAGTGCGCGGATCACCACGGTCGTGGACGCCTCCGCGTCCATGGCCGAGCCTGTGCCGGGCACCGAGCAGTCGCGGATGGACGTCACCAAGGCGTCGCTGCTGCAGGCTCTCGCCACGTTCACGGCGGACGACGAGGTCGGCCTGTGGGACTTCGCCACCGAGCTGGACGGCGACAAGGACTACCGCGTCCTGGTGCCGACGGAGCGGCTCGGCGACGGGAACGGCGGTGGCGCGCAACGCGAAAAGCTGTCGACGGCGTTCGGCGACCTGGAGCCGGTGCCGGACGGGGCGACCGGCCTGTACGACACCACCCTCGCCGCCTACCGGGCGGCGAGCGACTCCTACGCCAGGGGCAGGTTCAACGCCCTGGTCGTCCTCACAGACGGCCGGAACGAGGACCCGGGCAGCATCGCGCGCGCCGACCTCGTCGCCCGCCTGGAACGCCTCACCAACCCCGAGCGCCCGGTTCCCCTGATCATGATCGCCGTCGGCCCCGACGCGGACCGCGAGGAGGCCGACCGCATCGCCAGGGCGACGGGAGGCTCGGGCCACGAGGTGACGGACCCGTCCCAGATCCACTCGGTGATCCTGAAGGCCATCGTGGGGGCGGCGTCACCGGGCGCCCCCAGCAGGTGAGGGGCCGACGCCCGCCAACCACACTCGTCCCGTCGGGGCCGTCACCGCAACGGCACCGGCTCCGGCAACCCGACCGGCCACGTGTGCACCGGGTCCCCGCGGTGCATCAGCTCGCGGTACCGGCGCGTCGTCGCCGCCAGGGCCGCCTCTCGGGACAGGCCGGACTCCAGGGCCCGGTGGAAGGTGGCCGCCTGCCAGGACGCGCCGTTCGTGCGCCTGCGGCAGCGCTCCTCGATGACGCCCAGGTAGAAGTCCCGGTCGGCCGGCTCGACGCCCCACGCGTCCAGTCCGGCCTCGGCGAGCGGCAGCAGTTCGTCGCGTACGAGGCTCACCGCGTCGACCTCGGTCGTCCCGCCGTAGCGCCCCCGCCGGGGCCAGCGCAGCCGCGCGTCGATGCCGTGCTTGCACGCCTCGTCGAAGTTGGCGGCCGCCGCCTCGAAGGGCAGCCGGGTCCACACCGGCCGCGACTCCTCGGCGAGGGCGCGGACGACGCCGTAGTAGAAGGCCGCGTTGGCGACGACGTCCGTGACGGTCGGCCCGGCGGGCAGCACGCGGTTCTCCACACGCAGGTGCGGCACGCCGTCGGCGATGCCGTAGACCGGCCGGTTCCAGCGGTACACGGTGCCGTTGTGCAGGACGAGTTCGGCGAGCGACGGAGTGCCGCCGGCGTTCAGGACCTCGAGGGGGTCCTCGTCGTCGCAGATCGGCAGCAGGGCCGGGAAGTACCGCAGGTTCTCCTCGAAGAGGTCGTACGCCGAGGAGATCCACCGCTCCCCGAACCAGGTGCGGGGCCGCACGCCCTGGGCCTGGAGCTCGGGCGGGCGGGTGTCGGTGGACTGCTGGAACAGCGGCGGCCGCGACTCCCGCCACAGCTCGCGCCCGAAGAGGAACGGCGAGTTGGCGCCCACGGCGACCTGTGCGGCGGCGACCGCCTGGGCCGCGTTCCAGACGTCGGCGAAGCGCCCTGGGGTGACCTGGAGGTGCAGCTGCACGGAGGTGCAGGCGGCCTCCGGGGCGATGGAGCCCGAGGTGCACGTCAGGCGCTCCACACCGTCGATGTCGAGCGTGAACTCCTCACCGCGGGCGGCCACGATCTGGTCGTTGAGCAGGGTGTAGCGGTCGACGGCGGAGAGGTTCGAGGAGACCAGGTCGTCCCGGTCCAGCGTCGGCAGAATGCCGATCATCACGATTCCCGCGTCGAGCTCACCCGCTTTTCGATCGGCATATGCCAGTGACGTACGAAGTTCTTCGGCCAGCCGGTCGAATACCCGCTCCTGAAGCCGGTGCGGGGCGATGTTGACTTCCAGATTGAACATGGCGAGCTCCGTTTGGAAATCACGGCTCGCGATCCGCTCCAGTACCTGCATGTTCAACATTTTCGGCATGCCGTCGGCGCCGGCGAGATTCAATTCGATCTCCAGCCCCATGAGGTTCTTGGGGCGGTCGAACCGCTTCTCCTCCAGCAGCCGCTCCAGGCCCGTCAGACACCGCCGCAGCTTCTCGCGGTAGTGCTGGCGATCGGACAGATCGAACCGACCTGCCACGACCTTCTCCCCCATCGACGCTTCCCTCCTCGGATGGCCGGGCTCTGAGGCCCGCTCGGCGGACCCTGGATCCGACCGCCGGTCCCGGGTCAGGTGGGATGATGCCCAGCGGAAGCGATCGATAACGTCCCGCGGCGGCCCGGCGGCCGCTACTCTGTCGGACGTGACCGGCGGCACATTCACCGGGCATGGGGCACTATGCAGTTGCGGACGGCTCAAGGAAGTCGTGAAAAACGCCGACGAGAATTGGCCGACCGCACCCGGGGTATTTTTCGAGGTCATGGACGTATGACCGGTCGGCAATCGGGATGATTCCCGCAAATCACCGGCCGAATGGACCCTTGCCGGGTGCACCAAAAGCGGCTAGATGAAACATCATCTGAACACTCGTCGTATAAACTCCGCAATCAAGGCAGAGGGTTGGCGCCCACGGTCCCAGGGACCTGCCGTCAGGTGACGTACGGCAGGCCTCGCTGTTCCCCTCGCGCTCCCAGACCCCGGCCCCCGCCTCTCTGACCTCCGTGAGCAGACAGCGCCGTCCGCCCCCGCCACGCCCTCGCGCCACCGTGCCTGTCAATGAGAGGCGACCCACCATGCCGCTGCATGTTCCCCCGGCTCCCGCGCCCGCACTTCGCTCCGTCCTCACCGCACTCGGCTCGCCCACCGCGGTCCGCGAGGCCCGAACACCCTCCCTGCGCGCAGCCCAGGGCCCCGCCACACCCGAACTCCCGCTGCCCGTGCACGTCGTGGACGAAATCACCCCGGCAGGCGTGACCGCGACCCGGCTGGCCGGCTGGCGCTTCCTGATCCGGTGCGGGGAACGAGCGGTGGCCGCGGCCGAGACCCGGCTGACCCCGGACGGCTGGACCTTCTCGCACTTCTTCGAGGGCCCGTACATCGCCTCCACCGAACGGGCGTTGCGCCAGGCCGAGACGATCGCACAGCCCTACCAGCCGCGCCTGCTGTCGTTCCCCGGCCTCTACATGCTCACCCTCTGGCTGCACGGCGACTGCACCGCGGACGCCGCCACCGGCCACCCGGCCGCCACGGACCTCCTGGTGCCGCTGGCCCCCGCCCCGCCCGGCATCGCGGCTCATCTGCCGCACCTGGTCGCCGAGCTGCTCCCGGTGCTGACCCACCGGGCGACCCCGGCTCCGCTGCCCCCTCTGCCTCCGCTGCTCGGCTCACCCGCCTGACAGCGCGCCGCGCGAGCGCCCTCGTACCCCGCCGCCCCCATTCCCGGGTTGCGGGGTACGCCGCTGTCCGGGGCGGAATCGGACGGCACTCGACACTCGTACGAGCAGGAATGCACTCGCCTGAGCGAAGAATAGGCAAGAGTGCGAGGAGAATATCGCTCGCGCGAGCGACAATGCGCTCGAACGAGCCACTCAAGGCCCCGGCCCGTCCGGACTAGCCCCATCCGGCCACGGCGAACCACCCGAAATGACAGTGCAGTTGGGATGAACCGTCCGCGCGGGGGATGCGTCATCAACCTGTAAGAAAGCGGTGCTGCGAAATCCCTGCGGATTGACGCCCGTGGGGCAACACTGGGTTCCGACCGACTAATCACAACGGGGGGCGGCCATGAACGAAGCTTCACGCCGCGAAACAGACGCCACAGCCATCTCACACATCACGACAGAGCGAAAGATCCCATCCATGTGCCAGCACCAGCCACAGTGCCCCTCAGCCGACTCCGCCGACCGGGAATCCGCCCGTCTCGTGGCGCACCACCCGGAGCAGGGATGGAGCCTGCTGTGCAACGGTGTCCTGCTCTTCGAGGACACCGGTGAGCTCCTGCCGGACGGCCAGATCATCGCCCCGCACCGTCCGCTGGGCACCGGCAAGGTGATGACCGCCGCGTAGTGCCTTCCGGCGGCATGCCGGAGAGGTCCTGCAGCACTACCGGGCGGAGCGATCACCGACGCCCGGCGTACTTCCAGGGGCCGGTCGCAGACCCTGACTGCGAGCCGGCCCCCACGTGTATCCAGGGGTGGTCACTCAGCGTAGTTCGCCGTGCGCCGTGGCGGCCTGCCTCAGCGCCTGCCGTATCGCGAAGTACGCCGGCTTCGGACGCAGTTCCTCGTCCCACGGCAGCGCGGCACCCTCGCCCTCGAAGAACGCCGGGATCCAGGAGTACTTGTCGGTGTAGTCCCAGACGGTGACGCCGACACACCGGCGCACGGCCAGGCACGCCTCGGTCAGATCCCGGTACCACTCGGCCTGCTGGGCGAGCTTCTCCTCGGTCGCGGGCAGGACCATCCGGATGTCGACCTCGGTGAGCGCGGTGTCGAGCCCCAGCCCGGCGAAGCGCCGGAGGTTGTCCTCCAGCGTGGTCGGATAGCCGTACTGCAGTGCCAGGTGTGCCTGCAGCCCGATGCCGTCGAGCGGGACGCCCTGGGCCTTCAGTTCCTTCGCGAGACGGTGGTAGGCGTCGCTCTTCGGGCCGACCGCCTCGATGTTGTAGTCGTTGAGGTAGAGCTCGGCCTTCGGGTCGGCCTGGCGGGCCCAGCGCAGGGCGTCGGCGATGTAGCCGGGGCCGAGCGTCTTGTAGAAGACCGTCTCACGGTAGGAGCCGTCCTCGTTGAAGGCCTCGTTGACGACGTCCCAGGCGAACACCTTGCCCTTGTAGTGCCGTACCACCTGCTGGATGTGGTTCTTCAGTACGGCCCTCAGCTCGTCCGCCGTCCACTCGCGGCCGGTCAGCCAGCCGGGCAGCTGGCTGTGCCAGACGAGGGTGTGGCCGCGCACCTTCTGGTGGTTGGCGCGGGCGAGGTTGACGATCTCGTCGCCCTTGGAGAAGTCGAACACGCCCTGCTGGGGCTCGGTGGCGTACCACTTCATGCCGTTGCCGGGCGTGATCTGGTCGAACTCGCTGCCGAGGAGCGCCTTGTACGGCTCGTCGACGAGTTCGGGGTTGTCGGTCGCGCTGCCGAAGTAGCGGCCGTGGCGCTGGGCGAGGTCGGCGAGGGTGGGCGGCTTGCCGTGAGCCTGGGCTGCCGGGCCGCTCACGACGCCGGCGGCGACCAGGACGGCGGCGAGGGCGCCTGCGAGTCTCAGACGGTTCTTGCGCATGGTGCGACTCCTCACGTAGCGGTGGTGTGTTGAGCCGTACGTCCGCCTGCGCGCGTCAACCCTTGGTCGCGCCGGCGGTGAGGCCGCCGACGAGCTGGCGCTCGGCGACCGAGTAGAAGGCGAGTGCGGGGACCATGGCCAGCACCAGGTAGGCGAAGACGCGGGCGTAGTCCGCGGAGTACTGCCCCTGGAACTGCTGGACGCCGATCGGGATGGTCCACCACGTCGAGTCGGTGAACACCAGCAGCGGCAGGAAGAAGTTGTTCCAGCTGGTGACGACGGCCAGGACCGAGACGGTGCCCAGCGCGGGCCGTGCCATCGGCAGCAGCACCCGCCAGAAGAAACCGAAGGAGCTGCACCCGTCGAGCGTGGCCGCCTCCTCCAACTCGCCGGGGATGTCGCGGAAGAAGCCGCGCAGGATGATGATGGTCATCGGCAGCCCGAAGGCGGCCTGCGGAAGGATCACTCCGAGCGGGTTGTCCAGCAGGCCCAGGGAGCGCAGCAGCAGGAACAGCGGAAGGGCCGCGACCGCGAAGGGGAACATCAGCCCCATCGTGAAGAGGGTGAACAGCGTCTCCCGGCCCCGGAAGGCGAATCGCGCGAAGGAGAAGGCGGAGAGCGCGGAGACCGCCACGACCAGGACGGTCGTCCCCACCGCGATCAGTGTGCTGTTGCCGATCAGCCGCCAGAAGTCCCCCGAGCCGAGGATGTCCGTGTAGTTGCCGGCCACCCACGACTCCGGCAGCCCGACCGGGTTGCGGGAGAGCTCGTCGGTGGACTTGAAGCCGGACACGACGGCGTAGAGCAGGGGCACGACCATCACGGCGCCGACCACCAAGAGGATCACGTGCAGCGGCAGACTCTTCCTGCTGCTCGTCCTGCCCGTCTTCCTGCCGGACCTGGCCGTCACTTGGCGCCTCCCCGCATGGTCGTGGTGGCCCCTTCGAGGTCGCGGCGGAGCACGAACCGCTGGTAGGCGAGGGCGAAGACGAGGCTTATGCCGAACATGACCACGCTGATCGCGCCGGCGTAGCCGACCTGATAGCGCTTGAAGCCGTACTGGAACATGGTCACGGCCATCGTCTCGGAGTGGTGGTCGGGACCGCCCGCGGTGGTCACCCAGACCAGGTCGAAGAGCTGGATCGACCCGATGACGGACAGGAACACGCTGATGCGCAGGGTGGGCGCGAGGAGCGGCAGGGTGACGCTGCGAAAGCGCTGCCAGGCATTCGCACCGTCGATCAGCGCGGCCTCGGTCAACTCGGCCGGGATGGACTGGAGTCCGGCCAGGTAGAGCATCATGTGGAAGCCGAAGTACTTCCACGTCATGACCAGGAACAGGGTGGCCATGACCATGGACGGGTCGGCGAACCACTCGCCGCCGAGCCCGTCGAGGCCGATGTGGCCCAGGACCTGGTCGGCGAAGCCGTCGCCGGGGGCGAAGATCATGCCGAACAGGACGCCGGTGATGGCCTCGGACAGGACGTACGGCCCGAAGAACAGCATCCGGTAGAAGGCCCGGCCGCGCAGCTTCTGATTGAGCAGTACGGCCATGGCGAGCGCGAACGGCAGCTGTACGGCGAGCGACAGCGCGACCAGGATCAGGCAGCGCCACAGGTCGCCGAGGAAGACGGGGTCCTGGAAGAGCCGGGTGAAGTTGTCGGCGCCGATGTAGTCGGACGGCATGCCGAAGCCGCCCCAGCGGAAGAAGGCCGCGTACAGCGCGAACAGCATCGGCAGCAGCACCAGGACGAGGAACAGCACCAGCGCGGGCACCTGGAAGCCGACCGCGGTGAGCCAGTGCAGGGCCCGACGCCGGGCCCGTCCGCGAGCCGCTCCGGTGGGCGGGGGCGCGGGATCGACGCCGGGGCCGGTGCGCTTGTCCGGCAGGAACGTGGAGGTCATCGCCGGCTACTGCTCTTCCTTCGCGGCCTGCGTGATCGACTCGGCCACCTGCTGGGGTGACTTGGACCCGGCGACGAGCGCGCCGACGCTGTCGTTGACCTCCTGGCCGACGGCGGGCGCATAGGCCTGGTCGAGATAGAGCTGGAAGCCGGTGGCGCCCTTCAACTGTGCCTGTACGGCCTTGATGTTGGGGTCGGGGATGGCACGCTCGGCGGCCGGGACCACCGGCAGGGCTCCTGTCTTCTTGACGAGCTCCACGTCGGTCGCCTCGGAGGCGAAGAACTTCAGGAAGTCGACGGCGGCCTGCGGAGCCCCGCTGCGCAGGGCGTGCCCGCCGCCCCCGCCGAAGACCTCGGTGATCGCGCCCTTGCCGCCGTCGACCTCGGGGAACGGGAAGAATCCGAGGTCCTCGCCAAGACCCTTGCCGGCATCCGCCTGCACGACCGGGGCCCACTGCCCCATGAGCTCCATGGCCGCCTTGCCGTTGCCGACCGCGGCGGCCTGGCCGGTGGGGGTGGAGTAGGCGGCGCCGAGGAAGCCCTTCTGGAACGGCTGGAGGTCGACGAGTTCCTGTAGGTGCTGACCGGCCTGCACGAAGGCGTCGCCGGTGAAGTCCTTGTCGTCGTACGCCTTCTGCAGGGCTGAGGCACCCGCGGTGCGCATCGAGAGGTACGCCCAGTAGTACATGCCGGGCCACTTCTCCTTGCCGGCGAGGGCGAGCGGGGTGATGCCCTTGGCCTTCAACTTCCCTACGGCGTCGAGGAAGTCGCTCCAGGTGGTCGGCGGCTCGCTGACGCCCGCGTCCTCGAAGAGCGCCTTGTTGTACCAGAAGCCGATCATGCCGATGTCGAACGGGATGCCGTAGACCTTCTCGTCCAGGAGATACGGCTCCTTCGCGACCGGCAGCAGGCCGTCGGCGAAGTCCTTGGTGCGGTCGGTGAGGTCCTCGACGAGTCCGGCGTCGACCTGCTGCTTGAGGACGCCGCCGCCCCAGGTGTGGAAGATGTCGGGCAGCTTCCCGGACGCGGTCAGAGCCGTCATCTTCGACTTGTAGGCGTCGTTCTCCAACTGGACGATCTTTATCTTCACCTTGGGGTTCTGGGCCTCGAACTTCGCGGCCAGCGCCGCCCAGACGCCCTTCGTCGGCTCGGTGGTGGAGATGTTCCACCACTCGATGGTGGTCGTGCCGTCCGACGACCCTCCGTCCGAGTCACCGCCGCAACCGCTCAGTGCCGTGATGCCCACACCGGTCGCGGCCGAGGCCGCCAGGAAGCCTCGGCGGGACAGTCCCGGGTCGCCCATGATGCGCTCCTTGGGTTAGCTTCGAAAGTTTCGGAATCGATCCAGAAAGCTTCGCTGTTGCCGCACCCTAGAGACAGCTGCCAAACGGTGGCAACCCTTTGAACGCGGTGAATCCGCGGTAACTGACCTCCGCTTAAGGCCCGAAACATTCGACCTTGGAGGCGAACATTAAGTAGCCGGGCTGGAACGACGATGCCCGAGTCGGCGCAGGGCCGACTCGGGCTCGGTGCGGGGTGACACCCCGCCTCCTACAGGAGCCCCTCCGCCAGCGGGCCCAGGGACAGGGCCGGCAGGAAGTTGAGGAGCGCCAGGATGAGGGCGGCACCGGTGGCCAGGGCGACGAAGTTGACGCCGCGGGCCTGGAGCGTGCCGACCGTGACCACGCCGGGTTGCTGACGGGCCAGCCGTCCGGCGAGGGCGAGCAGGAACGCCATCGGGAGGTAGCGGCCGATCAGCATGGCCGCGCTCATCAGCAGGTTGTGGAAGTCGGTGGCACCGTTGAAGCCCGCCATCGCGCTGCCGTTGCTGTTGACGTTGGAGGTGTAGGCGTACACCAGCTCCGTCAGACCGTGCGGTCCCGCGTTGCCCATGGACGACTGGCCGTGGCCGAGCGCCACCGCGAACGCCGCGCAGCCGAGGATCGCCGTGGGGGCGACCAGCGCGTACAGGACGACGTAACGCATCTCGGGGAAGCCGATCCGCTTGCGCAGGTACTCGGGGGTGCGGCCGACCATCAGGCCGCCGATGAAGACCGCGATCATGACCGCCATGAGCAGGCCGTACAGGCCGCTGCCCGTCCCGCCGGGGGCGATCTCGCCGAGCATCATCGCCGACAGCAGCACCCCGCCGCCGAGGCTGGAGAAGCTGTCGTACGACGCGTTCGCCGCGCCGTCGGCCGTACCGGTGGCCGCCACGCCGAAGAGCGTGGACGCGGGGATGCCGAAGCGGGTCTCGGTTCCCTCGTACTGCCCGCCGACCGCCTCGGTCACCGTGCCGTTGTGGGCGCTCTGCGCGAGATTGCCGGCGGCGAGGAGCAGGCCGAAGAGGATGCCGACGACCGCGAGCAGCGTCCAGCTCTGGCGGAGGGAACCGATCATGCGGCCGTAGGCCCGGATGAAGGCGGTCGGGATCAGCAGCATCAGCACGATCTCGATCGCGTTGGTCACCGCGGTGGGGTTCTCGAAGGGGTGCGCGCTGTTGGCGTTGAAGACACCGCCGCCGTCGCCCGACATCAGCTTGAGCGGCTCCCAGGAGCCGACCGGGCCGCCGAGCAGCGTCTGCTGTCCGCCCGCGACCGTGGTGGCGGTCTGGGCGCCGGACAGGTTCTGCGGGACGCCCAGGGCGATCAGGACGATGCCGAAGACGATCGACAGGGGCAGGATGACCCGGAAGATCGTGCGGATCAGGTCCACCCAGAAGTTGCCCAGCCGGTCGGTGTCGCGGCGGACCAGGCCCCGGATCAGGGCCAGCGCGGCGCAGATGCCGACGGCCGCGGAGGCGAAGGCCTGCACGCCGAGTCCCGCCATCACCGCGAGGTGGCCGGTGGTGGACTCGCCCGCGTAGTTCTGCCAGCTGGTGTTGGTGGTGAAGCTGACCGCGGTGTGCAGGGCGAGCCGCCAGGGCATGCCCGCGTGGCCGGTGGACCAGGGCAGCTTGCCCTGGAGGGTGAAGAGCGCGAACAGCGCGGCGATGCTCGCGAGGCTGAAGGCGAGGAGGGCGAACAGGTAGTGCCGCCAGTCCTGTTCGCGGTCGGGGTCGACACCGCAGGCCTTGTAGAGCACGCGCTCGGCGCGTCTGTGCGGGCCGCCGTCGAGGGTGCGTGCCATGTAGTCGCCGAGCGGGACGTGCAGTCCGACGACGACCGCGAGGATGAGGGTGGCCTGGAGCCAGCCGTACATGGGTTCAGGCTCCCTTGGCCGAGACGGGATGGGTGCGGTCGAGGGCCGCGTTCAACTCCACGACGTTCACGGCCGGTTCGCCGAGGACGCCGAGTCCGCGGCCGCTGGTGAACTCGTCGATCAGGTCGCGTACGGCGCTCTCGCTCATCGCGCGTTCACGAGCGACGCGCGGGGTCTGAAGTTTCGCGTACGCGGGGCTGATCTGCGGGTCGAGGCCGCCGGCGCTCGCGGTGACCGCGTCGGCCGGGACCTTCGGGTGCGCGGACGCGTTGCCCCTCACCGGCGTGACGACGGCTGCGGAGTAGTCGGCGCCGGGCTTGCCGCAGTCGACCTCCACCCCCTCGTAGGAGGCGAGGAAGGGCTTGGCCGGGCATGCCTGGTTGAGGCTGACGACCCGGGTCGCGGTGCCCGTGGCGCCGTCGGCCCGGAACACACCGAGGACCGCGCCGACCCCGTCGTCCGTGCAGTACGGGCGGGAGCCGTCGACACGCTCCAGCTCACCGACCGCCTTGCTGCGTGCGCAGACCTGGGTGAGCAGGCTCTGCTTGCCGTCGGGCCCGAGTACGTCGACGGTCGACTCCGGGCCGAGGTTGCCGGCGGCGGAGGCCGAGGCGTCGTAGCCGTCACCGGCGTTGGAGGGCCGGGTCTGGAAGTAGGACGGGATCGGCTCACCCTTCTCGTCGAGGAAGGACTGGCCGATCAACTTGCTCCCTCCGGTGGAGAGTTCGGAACCGCGTGCCTGGTCCCGCAGGCCGGGGACCTGGGCGATGGCGGTCATTCCGAGCGGGTAGGCCAGCCCGAGGAGGACCGTGAGCACGATGACCACCCGGATCGCCGCCACATGGTGGCCGACCCAGGCGGGCGTTCTGGACAGGAGGTTCATGGTCAGATCCCGGGGATGAACTGGACGACGGCGACGTCGATGAACTTGATCGCGAGGAAGGGCAGGATCAGACCGCCCAGGCCGTAGATCCAGAGGTTGCGCGTGAGCAGGGCGTCGGCGCTGCTCGGTCGGTAGCGCACACCGCGCAGGGCCAGCGGGATCAGCGCGACGATGATCACGGCGTTGAAGATCACCGCCGAGAGGATGGCGGACGTCGGCGAGTGCAGCCGCATCACATTGACCGCGTCGAGCGCCGGGTAGATCCCACCGAACATGGCGGGGAGGATGGCGAAGTACTTGGCGATGTCGTTGGCGAGGGAGAACGCGGTCAACGCGCCCCTGGTGATGAGGAGTTGCTTGCCGATCTCGACGATGTCGATGATCTTCGTGGGATCGGAGTCGAGGTCGACCATGTTGCCGGCCTCTTTGGCGGCCGAGGTACCGGTGTTCATCGCCACGCCGACGTCCGCCTGCGCGAGCGCCGGAGCGTCGTTCGTGCCGTCGCCGGTCATCGCGACCAGCTTTCCCCCGGCCTGTTCCCGCTTGATCAGGGCGAGCTTGTCCTCGGGAGTCGCCTCCGCGAGGAAGTCGTCCACGCCCGCCTCGTCCGCGATGGCCTTCGCGGTGACCGGGTTGTCGCCGGTGACCATGACCGTGCGGATGCCCATGCGGCGCAGTTCGGCGCAGCGTTCGCGCAGGCCGGGCTTGACGACGTCCTTGAGGTGGACGACACCGAGCAGCCGGGCGGGGCCCTCGCCGACACACTCGGCCACGGCGAGCGGGGTGCCGCCGGAGGCCGAGATCCGCTCCACGCAGGCGTCGAGGGCGGCGGGAACCGTGCCGCCGTTGTCCCGCACCCAGCCGGCGACCGCGGAGGCGGCGCCCTTGCGCAGCCGTCGGCTGCTCGGCAGGTCCACGCCGGACATCCGGGTGGTGGCGCTGAAGGTCACCCATTCGGCGTCGGAGGGGGCCGTCTCCGCCACGCCGAATTGCTCGTGCACGTACTCGACGATCGACCGCCCCTCGGGCGTCTCGTCGGCGAGGCTCGACAGCAGGGCGGCGTCCGCCAGTTCACGGCCGGTGACCGACTCGAGCGTCCGTATCCCGCTCGCCCGCCGGTTGCCGTAGGTGATGGTGCCGGTCTTGTCGAGCAGCAGCGTGTTGACATCACCGGCGGCCTCGACCGCGCGTCCCGACATCGCGAGCACGTTGCGCTGGACGAGCCGGTCCATGCCGGCGATGCCGATCGCCGAGAGCAGCCCGCCGATGGTGGTCGGGATGAGGCAGACCAGGAGCGACACCAGCACGATGCCGGTCACGCCGTTCGCCGTGAGCGCCGCGGTGTCGGGGGCGGCCGCCCTGGCGTCCTGGGAGAAGATCGCCATCGGCTGGAGGGTGAGGACCGCGACCAGGAAGACGAACGTCAGCATGACGAGCAGCAGGTTGAGGGCCAGCTCGTTCGGTGTCCGCTGTCGGTCGGCGCCCTCGACGAGGGAGATCATCCGGTCCAGGAAGGACTCGCCGGGCTCCTGGGTGACGCGTACGACGATCCGGTCGGACAGCACGCGGGTGCCACCGGTGACGGCCGAGCGGTCGCCGCCCGACTCCCGGATGACGGGCGCGGACTCGCCGGTGATGGCCGACTCGTCGATGCTGGCGACGCCCTCGATGACGTCGCCGTCGCCGGGCACCAGCTCCCCCGCCTCGACGACCACGACGTCGCCGCGCCGCAACTGCCCGGCGCCGACGCTCTCCTCGATGTAGTCCCCCTCGGCGGCGCCCGGCTCCCACCCCGCGAGCCGGCGGGCGACCGTCTGGCGCCGCATGCCGCGCAAGGTGTCCGCCTGTGCGCGGCCCCGGCTCTCGGCCACGGCCTCGGCGAGGTTCGCGAAGACGACGGTGAGCCATAGCCAGGCGGTGATCAGCCAGCCGAACAGGGTCGGGTGGGCGAGGGCGATGCCGGTGGTGAGGGCGGCACCGATCTCGGTGACGAACATGACCGGGTTGCGGGCCAGGGTCACGGGGTTGAGCTTGCGCAGCGCGTCGGGCAGGGCGATCCAGAGCTGCTTCGGGTCGAGCAGTCCGGCGCCGATCCGGCGGGCGGGAGCCGGCCCCGGTGGGCCCACGTCGATGTCGGGCTTCTCTCTCACGGGTGCGGGCGCGGTCATCAGAAGCGCTCCGGTTTGAGCAGGGCCACCACGAGGTAGGCCAGCAGACCGATCACGACGATCAGCCCGACGATGTTCTCGGCAGTCACAAGGACCTCACGTGTTGCGTATGAGCGGTGGGAACGAGGGGTACGGGGGCATGGCTTGGACACCTCCGGGCGAGGGCCGGGCCGGTGGCTCGCCCGGAGGTGGATCGGGGACGTGCGGGGATGCGGCGTCGGCTACAGACCCACGTCGCGGCTGCGGATGTCCTCCAGCGACTCGCGGCGGATCAGGAGCCGGGCCTGGCCGTCGTCCACGGCGACCACGGGCGGGCGGCCGACCATGTTGTAGCCGGATGCCATGGACAGGTGGTAGGCGCCTGCCGCCGGGACGGCGAGCACGTCGCCGGGACGGATGTCGTCGGGGAGTTCGACGTCGGTGGCGAGGATGTCGCCCGCCTCGCAGTGGCGGCCCACCACGGTCACCGGGGTCGGGGCCGCGGTGCTGTGCCGGCCCACCAGACGGGGCGCGTAGCGCACCCCGTACAGAGCGGGCCGGGGGTTGTCGCTCATGCCGCCGTCCACCGCGACGTAGGTGTGCGCTCCGGTGCGCTTGACGGACAGGACGTGGTAGAGCGCGACTCCGGCCGGACCCGCGATGGCCCTGCCTGGCTCGATGATGAGGCGGGGCACGGTGATTCCGGCCGCCGCACACGCCCCGGCCAGCTCGGTGCGCACCTTGCGGGCCAAGGTGGTGAGGTCCAGGGCGGGTTCGCCCGGCCGGTAGGCGATGCCATGGCCGCCGCCCAGGTCGAGTTCGCGCAGGACCAGGCCGTGCTGTTCGTACAGCCGGGCCATCAGGCCGACCATGCGGCGTACGGCGGCCAGATACGGCTTGACACTGGTGATCTGGGAGCCCAGGTGGCAGTGCAGGCCGGTCAGTTCGAGCTGCGGCTGGTCAAGTATCCGGGCGATGGCGTGCTGGGCGTAGCCGTCCCTGATGGACAGGCCGAACTTCTGGTCCTCGGTGCCGGTGCGGATCTTCTCGTGACCGCCGGCGCTGATGCCGGGCACCACGCGGACCATCACCTTCTGGTGGCCGTCGGGCCCGACCGCCGCGGCCAGCCGGGCGATCTCGGAGGGGCTGTCGATGACGATGCGGCCGACGCCGAGGCGTAGGGCGGTCTCCAGGTCGCGCGGGGACTTGGCGTTGCCGTGCAGCACGATCTTCTCCGGCGGGAAGCCGGTGGTGACCGCGAGCTCCAGCTCACCGGCCGAGCAGACGTCCAGCCCCAGGCCCTCCTCGTCCACCCAGTGGATCATCGCCCGGCACAGGAACGCCTTGGCGGCGTAGAGGACTTCGGCCTCCGGAAAGGCGTGCTTGTAGGTACGGCAGCGCTCGCGGACCTCGTCCTCGTCGATGACGTAGACGGGCGTACCGAAGCGGTCGGCGACATCGGCGAGCGGCACACCGCCGACGGTGATCTCGCCCTCGCGGGGCTCGACGGCCGAGGCGGGCCACACCGAGAGGGCGTGGGCGGCGGTCGCGGTGGTGACGGCGGGTTCGTGAATGGTGGTCATCGTGCGTTCCCCCTCAGCCGATCCACATGGTCAACGCGGAGATGAGCGCGGCGGCGCCGGTCACTCGCAGGGCTCCTACGGCCTGGGGGTCCCAGGCGCCTTCACGGAATCGGGGACCGGCGTGCTCGGCGCTGTCCCGCGTGGCGGGCGCGTTCGCGGTACGGGCGGTCGCGGTCGGGGCGGGGGCGCAGAACTGGGGGTCCACCGTGACGGTCGTGACGCCGAGCGGCGCGGTCAGGGAGCGCAGGGCGGGCTCGGCGAGCCGGATCCAGGGCTGGTCGGGGCCGAGCGTCGCGGTCAGTTTCCGCTGGGAGGTGAACCCCACGGCCGTACGGTCGCCGATGGGCGTGCGGAAGAGGCGGGCCGCGCAGGCGGCCTGTCCCGGCCGGACCGGAACGTACAGAGGGCCGGCCGGGAACCGATCAGAAGGCTCCGGGTCTTCGTCGTACTGGATGTCTGCCATGGGGTGCCTCCGGATGGAACCGAGGTGGATCGGGTGGTTGCTGATGCCCCGGACGCGGGGAGGCGGACCGGGGCTCGCAACTGACGCTATGCCCGGTGCCCCCGGGTTCCGGACGGCTCATGACGGGATGCTGACGGCGATCGGCCGGACTCTGACGGGATGCTGACACCCGGCCCGCGAGGCCTGGGAGGAGGCCGTCAGAGGTGTGCCAAGAAGTGCCGTCGGGGCTGGCTGTGGGGGTGCGGCAGGCGTGTGATGGAAGGGGCCCGTCGTGGGCTTCCCGCGGGAGCAGCCCGCGGCACGTGCAAAGAGGAACGGTGGAGTCATGTCTGGTAGCGACGGCCCCGCGACACCACGGGTCGTGGTGGGCGTGAGCGGCTCCCTGGGCAGCCTCACCGCCCTGTCCCGGGCCGCCGACGAGGCGCGCCGGCGCGGCGCCGAGCTGTGGCCGGTGCTCGCCTGGCAGCCGCCGGGCGGGGACCTCGCCGCGCGGCGGGGTCCCGCGTCGAGCCTGCTGACCGACGAGTGGCAGCGCCTGGCGCGTGAGCGGCTCGTCGGCGTCCTGAAGGACGTGTTCGGCGAGGCCGGCCCCGGCGTGTGGATGTACGCCCTGGTCGCCCAGGGCAGCCCTGGGCTGGCCCTGGTGGAGATCGCCGACCGCGAGGACGACGTCCTGGTCGTCGGCGCGGGCCGCCGCAGCCACTTGCATCGCGCCTGTCACCGCTCCGTGAGCCGCTACTGCCTGGCCCACGCCGCCTGCCCGGTCCTCGCGGTACCGCCCTCCCCGCTGGAGTCGGAGCTCGCGGCCGTGCACCGGCGCAACGCATGGCGGCTGCGGTTGCACACCGGGCATCTGGCCGGGGAGACGGTGCCGCGGGAAGGGGCGTGACCCGGGCCGGCGCCGTGCGGAGTGTCGTGGCGCCGCTACGACACCACCGCTGCCGGGAGCTCCGGGCCGTCCGGCTTTCGCCCCTGCGCGATCCGCAGGCTCAGCACCATGGTCAGCCCGCCCCCTGGCGTGTCCTCGGCCGTGATCGTGCCGCCCATCGCCTCGGCGAAACCGCGGGCGACCGCGAGGCCGAGCCCCACGCCGGCGCCGCGCGGGGCGTCGCCGTAGCGCTGGAAGGGCTCGAAGATGCGTTCCTTGGCCTCGTCCGGGACGCCCCGACCACGGTCGACCACGCGTACCTCGACCCGGTCGCGGATGGCGCTCGCGGAAACCAGCACGGGCTCGTCCTGCGGGCTGTACTTGACGGCGTTCTCGACGACGTTGGCGACGACGCGCTCCAGCAGGCCCTTGTCGACACCGACCATGGGCAGCGTCTCCGGAATGTCGAGCCCCACGCTGCCCTCCGGCACCCCGCCGAGCGCCATCGGCACCACCTCGTCGAGGTCGATCTCCCGGATCAGCGCAACGACCGTGCCGGTCTGCAGGCGCGACATGTCCAGCAGGTTGCCGACGAGGAGGTCGAGGCGGTCGGCGCCCTCCTCGATCGCCTGGAGCAGTTCGGCCTCGTCCTCCTCGGACCAGGCCACGTCGTCGGACCGCAGTGAGGAGACCGACGCCTTGATGCCGGCGAGCGGCGTTCGCAGGTCGTGGCTGACGGCGGCCAGCAGCGCCGTACGGATCCGGTTGCCCTCGGCCAGTTCCTTGGCCTTGTCGGCTTCGTGCCGCAGGCGCCGGCGGTCGAGGACCACGGCGGACTGCGCGGCGAAGGCGGCGAGCACCCGGCGGTCCTCGGCGGGCAGCACCCGGCCGGTCAGCGCGAGCGCCAGGTGGTCGCCGACCGGCACATCCACGTCCGCGTCGTCGGGGTCCTGGCAGGGCCGGGGACCCACACTGCCCGCGCAGGTCCAGGGGTCGACGTCGCTCTCCCGTTCCAGCAGCGCCACCGACTCCATGCCGAACGTCTCGCGGACCCGCTCCAGCAGCGCCTCCAGGCTGGTCTCACCGCGCAGCACGTTCCCGGCGAGGAAGGAGAGGATCTCCGACTCGGCGCGCAGGCGGTTCGCCTGGTGGGTGCGCCGGGCCGCCAGGTCCACCACCGAGGCCACCGCCACCGCGACGCCGACGAAGATCGCGATGGCGACGATGTTCTTCGGGTCGGCGATGGTCAGCGTGTGGACGGGCGGGGTGAAGAACCAGTTGAGCAGCAGCGAACCGACCACCGCGGACGCCAGCGCCGGCAGCAGGCCGCCGAGCAGCGCCGACGCCACCGTCAGGGACAGATACAGCAACATGTCGTTGGCGAGGCCGACTTCGGGGGCGACGTGCGTCAGCAGCACCGTGAGGACGGCCGGGCCGAGCACGCCGACGAGCCAGCCCCAGATGATCCGCGACCGGCCGAGCCGCGCGCCGCGGGGCAGCGGCAGCCCGCGTCCCTTGCCCGCCTCGTCGTGTGTGATCAGGTGGACGTCGAGGTCAGGGCCCGACTCGCGGGCGACCGTGGCACCGACGCCGGGTCCGAAGACGTACTGCCAGCCCTTGCGCCGGGAGACCCCCAGCACGATCTGGGTGGCGTTCACACCGCGCGCGAAGTCCAGCAGGGCGACGGGGACGTCGTCGCCCACGACGTGGTGGAACGTGCCGCCGAGGTCCTCCACCAGCCCTCGTTGTACGGCGAGTTCCTTCGGCGACGAGGACGTCAGCCCGTCGCTGCGGGCGATGTAGACGGCCAGCACCTCACCGCCGGCGCCCTTCTCCGCCAGCCGGGCGGCCCGTCGGATCAGCGTCCGCCCCTCGGGGCCACCGGTGAGCCCGACGACGATCCGCTCCCGCGAACCCCAGATCGTCGAGACCTCGTGTTCGCTGCGGTAGGCGTTGAGGTATTCGTCGACCCGGTCCGCCACCCAGAGCAAGGCCAGTTCGCGCAGGGCGGTCAGGTTGCCGGGACGGAAGTAGTTGGACAGGGCCGCGTCGACCTTGTCCGGCTTGTAGATGTTGCCGTGTGCCATCCGCCGGCGCAGCGCCTGGGGCGACATGTCAACCAGTTCCACCTGGTCCGCCCGGCGTACGACCTCGTCGGGGACGGTCTCCTGCTGCCGCACACCGGTGATCGACTCGACGACGTCGCCCAGCGACTCCAGATGCTGGATGTTGACCGTCGATATGACGTCGATCCCGGCCGCGAGCAGCTCCTCCACGTCCTGCCAGCGCTTGGCGTTGCGGGAGCCGGGGATGTTGGTGTGGGCGAGCTCGTCCACCAGCGCCACCTTGGGCCTGCGGGCGAGGACGGCGTCGATGTCCATCTCCGTGAAGGAGGTGTCCCGGTACTGGAGGTCCTTTCGCCGGATCTGTTCCAGGCCGTGCAGCATCACCTCGGTGCGCGGCCGGTCGTGGTGCTCCACGAACGCGACCACGCAGTCGGTACCGCGCTCCACCCGCCGGTGCGCCTCGGACAGCATCGCGTACGTCTTGCCGACGCCCGGTGCCGCGCCGAGGTAGATCCGAAGCTTGCCGCGTGCCATGTTCACCCTTCGAAGCGGTAACCCATGCCGGGTTCGGTGATGAGGAAGCGGGGGTGCGAGGGGTCCCTCTCCAGCTTGCGCCGCAATTGCGCCATGTAGACCCGCAGGTAGTTGGTCTTGCTGCTCTGGGAGACCCCCCAGACCTCCTGGAGCAGATGCTTCTGTGTGATGAGACGGCCGGGGTTGGTGACCAGGATCTCCAGCAGGTGCCACTCCGTCGGCGTGAGCCGGACGTCATGACCGGCGCGCGCGACCTTCTTGGCGAGCAGGTCGATGGTGAACTCGTCCGTCTCCACGAACGTCGTCTCGGGGCCGAGCGGGCTCTCCTCGGTGCGGCGGACGGCGGCCCGCAGCCGGGCCATCAGCTCGTCCATGCTGAAGGGCTTGGTGACGTAGTCGTCCGCGCCCGCGTCCAGCGCTGCGACCTTCTCCCCGGAGGCCTGCCGGGCCGACAGCACGAGGATGGGCACCCGGGTCCAGCCGCGCAGGGCCTTGATGACGTCGACGCCGTCCATGTCGGGCAGCCCCAGGTCCAGCAGGACCACGTCGGGCTGGCGGGCGGCCGCCAGTCGCAGGGCCGTGGCCCCGTCGGGCGCCGGGTCCACTCCGAACCGGCGTGCCTGCATGTTGATCACCAGCGCCCGCACCAGCTGCGGGTCGTCCTCCACCACCAACACCCTGGTCATGGGTGCACGCCTTTCCTGTCTGACGGTCGGCCGTGATCGCCGGCAGCGCTGCGACCGGCTTCATGGCGGCGGGAGCCGGCGGAACCGGGAAGTTTCCCAGGCCACCGACTCCCGCTCGGGTCGCGTAACGCCATCAGCCCTTGGCCACGAGTTCCTTGAGCGCGATGTTGAGTTCGAGGACGTTCACGCGGGGCTCTCCCATGAAGCCGAGCGTGCGGCCCTCCGTGTTGTCGTCGACCAGCTTCTGCACCTGGTCGGCCGACAGCCCGTTCTTCTCGGCGACCCGGTTGACCTGGAGGTCGGCGTAGGCCGGGGAGATGTTCGGGTCCAGGCCGGAACCAGAGGACGTCACCGCGTCGGCGGGGACCTCCGACGGCTTGACCTTGTAGTCGGCGGTCGAGTTGTCCTTGACGACGGCGGCCTTGGCGTCCTTCACCCACTGGATGAGCTCTTCGTTGTCGCCGGACCGGTTGGTCGCGCCGGACAGGATGAGGCTGTACTGGGTGTTGACGCTGTTGGCGCCGAGACCGTTCTGCGGGCGGCCCTGGAACCACTTCAGATCGGGATCCGGGGTCTCCTGGCCCTCCTTCAGCGGCAGGTTGTACGCCTGGCCGATCAGGGAGGACCCGACGACCTTGCCGTCCGCCTTGATCTCGGAGCCGTTCGCCTTGTTGTTGAACAGCGCCTGGGCCACACCGGTGACGACCAGCGGATAGATGACACCCGTCACCAGGGTCAGCACGAGGAGGGCACGCAGGCCCGCCCCGAGCAACCTGGCGGTGTTCGATACGGAGTTGTTCATGGCGGTCAGCCGATCCCGGGGATGAGGGAGATGAGCATGTCGATGATCTTGATGCCGATGAAGGGCGCGATCAGGCCGCCGAGACCGTAAATGGTCAGGTTCCGGCGCAGCATCCTGTCGGCGCTGACCGGCCGGTACTGCACGCCCTTCAGGGACAGCGGCACCAGCGCGATGATGATCAGCGCGTTGAAGATGACCGCGGACAGGATCGCGGAGTCCGGCGAGGACAGGCCCATGACGTTGAGCTTGTCCAGGCCCGGGTAGACGGCCGCGAACAGCGCCGGGATGATCGCGAAGTACTTCGCGACGTCGTTGGCGATGGAGAACGTGGTCAACGCGCCCCGGGTGATCAGCAGTTGCTTGCCGATCTCGACGATCTCGATGAGCTTGGTCGGGTTCGAGTCGAGGTCGACCATGTTGCCGGCCTCCTTGGCGGCCGACGTACCGGTGTTCATCGCCACGCCGACGTCGGCCTGGGCCAGCGCGGGCGCGTCGTTCGTACCGTCACCGGTCATCGCGACCAGCTTGCCGCCCGCCTGTTCCCGCTTGATGAGCGCCATCTTGTCCTCGGGAGTCGCCTCCGCGAGGAAGTCGTCGACGCCCGCCTCGTCGGCGATCGCCTTGGCGGTCAGCGGGTTGTCACCCGTGATCATGACGGTCTTGATGCCCATGCGGCGCAGTTCCTCGAACCGCTCGCGCATGCCGTCCTTGACGACGTCCTTGAGGTGGATGACGCCGAGGATCCGAGCGCCGTCGGCATCCTCCACGGCGACCAGCAGCGGCGTGCCGCCGGCCTCGGAGATGCGGTTGGCGATCGTGTCCGCGTCGTCGGCGATCGTCCCGCCCTGCTCGCGCACCCAGGCGATGACCGAACCGGCGGCGCCCTTGCGGATCTTGCGGCCGTCGACGTCCACGCCGGACATGCGGGTCTGCGCGGTGAACGCGATCCACTCGGCACCGGACAACTCGCCCTGGTGACGCTCGCGCAAGCCGTACTTCTCCTTCGCCAGTACGACGATGGAGCGGCCCTCGGGCGTCTCGTCGGCCAGCGACGACAGCTGGGCCGCGTCGGCGACCTCGGCGTCGGTCGTCCCGGTGACCGGCACGAACTCGGCGGCCTGACGGTTGCCGAGCGTGATGGTGCCGGTCTTGTCGAGCAGCAGCGTGGAGACGTCACCGGCGGCCTCGACCGCGCGGCCCGACATCGCCAGTACGTTGCGCTGCACAAGGCGGTCCATGCCCGCGATGCCGATCGCGGAGAGCAGGGCGCCGATCGTGGTCGGGATCAGACAGACCAGCAGGGCGACCAGCACGACCAGCGTCAGGTCCGTGCCCGCGTAGTCCGCCAGCGGCGGCAGGGTGGCGCAGGCCAGCAGGAAGACGATCGTCAGCGAGGCGAGCAGGATGTTCAGCGCGATCTCGTTCGGCGTCTTCTGCCGGGCCGCGCCCTCGACCAGGTTGATCATCCGGTCGATGAAGGTCTCGCCCGGCTTCGTCGTGATCTTGATGACGATGCGGTCGGAGAGGACCTTCGTGCCGCCGGTGACCGCGGAACGGTCGCCGCCGGACTCACGGATGACCGGGGCCGACTCACCGGTGATCGCCGACTCGTCGACGGACGCGACGCCCTCGATGACGTCACCGTCACCCGGGATGATGTCGCCGGCCTCGCAGACGACCAGGTCACCGATCTTCAGCTCGGTGCCCGGCACGCGCTCTTCGACAGAACCGTTGAGCCGGCGCGCCACGGTGTCCGTCTTGGCCTTGCGCAGCGTGTCGGCCTGGGCCTTGCCGCGGCCCTCGGCGACGGCCTCCGCGAGGTTGGCGAAGATCACCGTCAGCCACAGCCAGGCGCTGATCGTCCAGCCGAACCAGTCGCCCGGGTCCTTGAAGGAGAAGACGGTGGTCAGGATGGAGCCGATCCACACCACGAACATCACGGGCGACTTGACCATCACCCGCGGGTCGAGCTTGCGGAACGCCTCCGGCAGTGACTTGACCAGCTGCTTCGGGTCGAAGAGGCCCGCGCCGACACGGCCCTCGGGGGACTTGTGCCCGGTGGGTACGTCGCTGTGCGGCGCCCGGGTCGGAGTGGCTGTGGACATCGAGTCCTCTTGCTTCTCTATGCGAGTGGTCATCACGCCAGCCCCTCGGCCAGCGGTCCCAGCGCAAGGGCCGGGAAGTACGTGAGACCGGTGATGATGATGATCGTGCCGACGAGCAGGCCCGCGTACAGGGGCTTGTCGGTGCGCAGCGTGCCCGCGGTGGCCGGTACCGGCTTCTGCTCGGCGAGCGAGCCGGCCAGCGCCAGCACGAACACCATGGGCAGGAAGCGGCCGAACAGCATGCACAGGCCGAGCGTGCTGTTGAACCACTGCGTGTCCGCGTTCAGACCGGCGAAGGCCGAGCCGTTGTTGTTGGAGGCGGACGTGTAGGCGTAAAGGATCTCGGAGAACCCGTGCGCCCCGCTGTTGGTCATGGAGTTCGCCGGGGTCGGCAGCGCCATCGCGAAGGCGGTGAACACCAGGACCAGCGCCGGCGTGATCAGGATGTAGCAGGCGGACAGCTTGATCTCGCGGGAGCCGATCTTCTTGCCCAGGTACTCGGGCGTGCGGCCGACCATCAGACCGGCGATGAACACCGCGATGATCGCCATGATCAGCATGCCGTAGAGGCCGGAGCCGGTACCACCGGGCGCGATCTCGCCCAGCATCATGCCGAGCATGGTGATGCCGCCGCCGAGGCCGGTGAAGGACGAGTGGAAGGAGTCCACCGCGCCGGTCGAGGTGAGGGTGGTCGCCACAGCGAAGATCGACGAGCCGCCGACGCCGAAGCGCAGCTCCTTGCCCTCGTACGCCCCGCCCGCGAGGTCGAACGCCGGGCCGTGGTGGGCGAACTCGGTCCACATCATCAGGGCCGTGAAACCGAGCCAGATGGTGCCCATCGTGGCGAGGATCGCGTAGCCCTGCTTGACCGAGCCGACCATGACGCCGAAGGTGCGGGTCAGCGCGAACGGGATGACGAGGATCAGGAAGATCTCGAAGAGGTTGGAGAACGGGGTGGGGTTCTCGAACGGGTGGGCGCTGTTGGCGTTGAAGTAACCGCCACCGTTGGTGCCCAGCTCCTTGATGGCCTCCTGCGAGGCGACCGCGCCGCCGTTCCACTGCTGCTGGCCGCCCATGAACTGGCCGACCTCGTGGATGCCGGAGAAGTTCTGGAGGGCACCGCACGCGACCAGGACGATCGCACCGATCGTCGCGATCGGTACCAGGATGCGGACGGTGCCGCGGACCAGGTCCGCCCAGAAGTTGCCCAGCTCACCGGTGCGCGAGCGCGAGAACCCGCGCACCAGGGCCACGGCGACGGCGATGCCGACGGCCGCGGAGACGAAGTTCTGCACGGCCAGACCGGCGGTCTGCACGACGTGCCCCATGGCCTGCTCGCCGTAGTACGACTGCCAGTTGGTGTTGGTCACGAAGGACACGGCGGTGTTGAACGCCTGGTCCGGGTCGATCGAGGCGAAGCCCAGCGAACCGGGCAGCACGCCCTGTATCCGCTGGAGCAGGAAGAGGAACAGGACGCCGACGGCGGAGAAGGCGAGGACGCCGCGCAGGTACGCGGTCCAGCGCATCTCGGTGTCGGGGTTGGCACCGATGCCCTTGTAGATCCACTTCTCGACACGCCAGTGCTTGTCGGAGGAGTAGACCTTGGCCATGTAGTTGCCAAGCGGCTTGTAGACGAGCGCCAGGGCTGCGATCAGAGCCAGCAGCTGGAGCACGCCTGCGAGTACGGGACCCATGTCTAGTCTCAGAACCTCTCCGGGAAGATCAGGGCGAGGACGAGATAGCCCAGCAGGGCGACGGCCACGACGAGGCCGACGATGTTCTCGGCAGTCACAGCTTGGTCACCCCCTTGGCGACGAGAGCCACCAGTGCGAAGCACGCGATCGTGGTGACGACGAAGGCCAGATCGGCCATCGTGAACTCCTGGAGTGAGGTTCGTTGGACAGGGACGGTTCGAGGAAACAGCCTTCGTGGCCGGAATCGAGCGCCGTTGACGGCTCCCTTACGGCCCACTGCGCGCCTTTGACGGAACTCTTACGGCGAGACGATCACCGCAGGTCGCAGACGCGCCGGGGTCAGAACAAGCGGAACCGCAATCGGCAGATCACCGCGTCCGTCTCCTTGCGTACGGCGTGCGCGACCACGGCGCCCCGCTGGTTCTGCAGCAGCCGCTGCCACAGCCGCTCCGGTTCGGTCTCCGGGATCAGCACGGTGACCCGGGTGGCCGGCTCCGAGGCCATGACCTCGCGGACGTACGCGGCGATGGGGCGGCCCAGGGAGCGCCGCTCGCTGGTGAGCCGGACCAGAGGGACACCGGGGTCCCACTCGGCCCAGGAGAGCTCCAGGGCGTACAGCGCGGCCCGGTCCTCGGGGTCGGGATGGCAGACGGTGACCGCGCGGACCTCGTCGCCCAGCGAGGCGGCCGCGGTGAGGGCCTCGCAGGTGAGCCGGGAGAGCGAGGAGACGGGCACGAGCACGACCGAGCGGTCGCGGTGCGGATGCTCGGGGATGCGGCCGAGGCCCAGGCGCTCGCCGATGCGGGTGTAGGCGCGGTGCACGGTCTCGAAGGCCAGGACCAGCAGGGGCAGAGCGATCACGATCAGCCAGGCGCCCTCCCCGAACTTGGTGGCGGTGACGACGACGGCCGAGACACCGGTCAGCAGTCCCCCGAAGCCGTTGAGCGCCGCCTTGCCACGCCACCCGGGCCCGCGCTCGATACGCCAGTGCCGGACCATGCCGACCTGCGCGATGGTGAAGCCGACGAAGACGCCGATGGCGAAGAGCGGCACGAGGGTGTTGGTGTCGCCGCCGGAGAAGACGATCAGCGCGGTGGAGACGGCGGCCAGCGCCAGCACACCGTGCCGGTGCACCTGGCGGTCGGCCTTCAGTGCGAAGACGTGCGGCAGGTAGTTGTCGCGGGCGAGCAGTTTCAGCAGCACCGGGAGGCCGCCGAAGGAAGTGTTCGCGGACAGGGCGAGCAGGATCATCGTCGCGAACTGGATGACGTAGAAAGCCCAGTTGTGGCCGAGGGAGGCGTCCGCGAGCTGGGCGAGGACGGTGACGCCCTCGACCGGCTGGAGGTGGAAGCGGGAGATCAGCACGGACAGGCCGATCAGCATCACGCCGAGGAGGGCACCGAGTGCGATTTCCGCACGCTGGGCGCGCTTGACGCGGGGAACCCGGAAGGAGGGCACGGCGTTGGCGATGGCCTCGACGCCGGTGAGGGCGGAGCACCCGGAGGCGAAGGCCTTGAGCAGGAGCAGGGCACCGACCGTGGTGGCGTTGTCGGAGAGGACCGAGACGTGCCCGGCGGCCGTCGCGGTGCTGACCGGCTCGGAACGGAACAGGCCGACGGCGATGAGCACGAAGATCGAGCCGACGAACACCACTGTCGGCACGATGAACGCCTTGGCCGATTCCACGATGCCCCGCAGGTTGACCGCCGTGATCAGCGCGAGCACGGCCAGGCACAGCCACAGCCGGTCGTCGTAGAGGGCCGGGAAGGCGGAGGTCAGGGCGGCCACACCGGCGGTTACGGCGACGGCCACGTTGAGGACGTAGTCCAGGACCAGCGAGGCCGCCGCGACCAGGCTGGTCCGCTTGCCCAGATGCGTCTTGGCCACGGCGTAGGATCCACCGCCGTCCGGGAAGGCCGCGATCACCTGTCGGTAGGAGGCGACCAGCACCGCCAGCAGGCCGGCGATGGCGAGCGTGACCGGGAGCGTGAAGCCGAGGCCATGGGCGCCTGCGGCGGCCAGCACCAGCACGATCGCCTCGGGACCGTACGCCACCGACGCCATGGCGTCGAGGGACAGGGCGGCCAGACCTGTGACGGCGGTGAGCCGGTGCCGTTCGCCGGTATCCGGCGGTTCCTCGTCGGCGGGGGTCGCCCCCGGCACGGTGGTCAGGACGGACATGGGATGCGTGCTCCTTCGTACGGACGAGCCGTCACGTGCGAGGGGTGCCCGTGACTGACCAAGGTTGTGTCCGGATCCCGACGTACCCGACCGTTCCTTGCGCGTTCTTCGCGCTCAGGCGACCGTCCTTGACGGCATATTGACGCGCGCGGACGCGCAACAGCCGCGCCGTGTCGCTGTGGTCGCGTCAAGAACCGCCGGGCGCTCGTCAGGGTCCCATCAAGGTGCGCCGCCGCGGCTCGCGCGATCCCTACGGTCGCCGTATGGCACACCACAACGCTGCACGTGACAGCGATCTGATCGGGGAACCGGCCCAGGCCATCGCCGAAACGGCGTACGACCGCCGTTGGGCACGTGATCTGCTCGACTCGGTCCGCTGTGCGGCCGTGCTCCTGGGTCTGCTGTACGTGATCGACTGGGGCGCCGACACCCTCACCTCCGCACGCGCCGCCCTGTGGGTCGCGCTGGCGGTCCTGCTCTTCGTGGTGCTCTGCCCGGCGCGTGTCTCGGCCGGCGAGGGCTGGCTGGCCTCCCGGCGTCTGCTGCGCCCTCGGCGCGTCCGCACCGACCTGCTCGTGTCGGTGCGCTGCCTGGACGGTGTGTCCCAGCGCCTGGTGCTGCGCGACGCATTCGGCGAGCGCGTCGAGGTCGACCCGCGCGTCCTGGTCGACAACCCGGACCTCTGGCACCGCCTGCATGCGGACGCACACACGTCACTGACCCGCGGCACCCTGTTGTGCGGGGCCACCGCCCTGCGACTCCTGTCCGAACGAATCGATCGCGAGAACGCGGCCACCGTGTTCAAGGTCTCCGAGCTGGACTAGCCGAGGGTCCGGTGCCGTCGGCTCCACCTGTCCGCCGGACGCGGCTGCAGGCCGACGCACCGTATGCCCATGTTCGTCACCATCGACGCCGTCCGCGCGCCGGCCGGTACCGGCGAGGCCGAACGTTCCGTCCCCGGCATCGTCATCGCCGCCCCCTCGCTCGCGGTGATGCCGTTCCTGTCCGCCGCCCAGCGCAAGGCCGGTCGCGAACCTCATTCCGCCGGCGCCGTGGCCGGCGGCCCCCTCGCCGTCACCCGCCGCCACCCACCCCGAGTCACTGCCGCCATCGCCGTCAAGGATGGCCGCGACGCCCGGCAGGGCAAGGGGTGCTGCGCCCCCGCCGCCGCGGCGGTGCCCTCCACCGGCACCGCGACAGACGCCTGCGGCTGCCGCCCCGGCTGGGACTGCTGCGGCTGGACCGCCGATACCCGTGCACGCAAGGGACTCCGGCCATCACGCGGCCGGAGTCCTGCGCTGCCCATGATCAATCTCAGCGCCAACCGCTGTACCGACGTCCCCCAAGGACGGCATCACCCTCGCATGCCCGGTCGTCCTCCCGACGTTCATGCAACGCCGCTCGCCCCGGCCCTCCCCTGCTCGGTGTGCGCAGCCGGTTCCGCCAGTGGCAGCGACACCACCATCGTCAGGCCGCCTCCCGGTGTCTCCTCGGGACCGATCGTGCCGCTCATCGCCTCGGTGAGGCCGCGGGCCAGGGCGAGCCCAAGCCCGAGCCCGGTGTTGTTGTCCGTGTCGCCCAGCCGCTGGAACGGCTCGAAGAGACGGTCCCGGCCTGTCGACGGAAGACCGGGCCCGCGGTCGACGACACGGAGTTCGGCCCGTCCGGCCAGGACGCTCGCCGTCACCAGGACCTTGGCGTCGGGCGGGCTGTGCCGCGCGGCGTTCGCGACCAGGTTGGCGATCACCCGCTCGAGCAGCGGCGGATCGACCAGCACGGCGGGGACCTCCTCCACATTCCCGACCTCGACATCGGGCGTGTCCACCAACGCCGCCGGAAGGACCTCCTCCAGCGCGGTCGGCCTGAGGTTCAGCTTCAGCACGCCCGCCTCCAGGCGGCTGAGGTCGAGCAGGTTCTCCACCAGACGGTTCAGCTTGGCCATGGACTCGTCGGCGGTGGCGAGCAGTTCGTCCCGGTCCTCGGCGGAGAACACGACGTCCCGGCTGCGCAGAGACGTCACTGCGGCCCAGCCCGCGGCGAGCGGAGTCCGCAGGTCGTGGCCGACGGCCCGCAGCAGCGCCGTACGCATCCGGTCTGCGGCCTTCACCGGCTCGACCTCGGCGGCGGCCTCGGCGAGCCGCGCCCTCTCGACCGCCGACCCGACATGCGCGGCGAAGGCCGCCAGCACGCGCCGCTCGGACGACGACAAATCACGCCCGCGCAGCGCCAGGTACGCGCCCGGCCCCGCCGGCACCGTGGTGACACCGCCCGCATCGGGTGGCTCGTCGACCAGTTCCGCCGACTCCATGCCGAAGGTCTCCCGGGTGCGTTCCAGCAGAGCCGGGATGGTCTGACCGCCGCGCACGATGCTGCCCGCGAGGGAGGACATGGTCTCCGCCTCGGCGGTGGCCCGAGCGGCTCTGCGGGACAGACGTAGGGAGCGGTCGACGACGGCGGCCACCGTGGCGGCGACCACCACGAACACGGCCAGCGCCAACAGGGCGTCGGCGTTGTCGAGGGTGAATGCCCCTATGGGCGGGATGAACCAGTAGTTGAGCAGCAGCGACGCGGTGACGGAGGCGATCACCGCGGAGGCCACGCCACCTATGCAGGCCACGCCCACCACGGCGAGCAGGAAAAGCAGGGCCTCGCTGGTCAGGTTGAGGGTGCCGCGCATCTGTGCGAGGACGAGGGTGAGCAGCACCGGCAGCACGAGTCCGGCAACCGGTCCCGCGATCAGGCGGGACTTCGAGAGCGTGCGGCGACGGGACGGCAGCAACGTGCCGCTGCCGGCCCGCTCGTGGGTGACCCGGTGGACGTCGATGTCGCCGGAGAGCGCGACGACGGTCTCCCCCGTGCCGAGCCCCGTCACGAACCGTTCCAGGCGTCCGCGCCTGCTGGCCCCGAGGACGAGCTGGGTGGCGTTCTCGGCGCGGGCGAACTCCACGAGCGCGGTCGCGACGTCGTCGCCGACCACCTGGTGGTAGCTGCCGCCGAGGTCCTCCACCAGCCGGCGCTGGCGGGCGAGCGAGGCGTGCGAGGCACCGGTGGCCAGGCCGTCGCTGCGGGTCACGTGCACGGCGAGCAGGTCCCCACCGGCCGACCGGGCGGCGATCCGGGCGGCCCGGCGGATGATCGTGTCGCCCTCCGGGCCGCCGGTCAGCGCGACCACGACCCGTTCCCGGGTCTCCCACACCCCGCCGATCGCGTGCTCCGCGCGGTAGGAGTTGAGCGCCTCGTCGACCCGGTCCGCCACCCACAGCAGCGCCAACTGCCGCAGCGCGGTGAGGTTTCCGGGCCGGAAGTAGTTGGCGAGGGCCGCGTCGATCTTCTCGGGCGCGTAGATGTTGCCGTGCGCCATACGGCGGCGCAGCCCTTCGGGCGGGATGTCGACGAGTTCGACCTGGCGGGCCCTGCGTACGACCTCGTCGGGCACCGTCTCGTGCTGCGGCACCCCGGTGATCTTCTCGACCACGTCCTTGAGGGACTCCAGATGCTGCACGTTGACGGCCGTGATGACATCGATGCCCGCGGCGAGCAGCTCCTCGATGTCCTGCCATCGCTTGCCGTTGCGCCCGCCGCCGGGGATGTTGCTGTGGGCGAACTCGTCCACGATGGCGACCTGTGGGTGTCGGTCGAGGACGGCCGCCAGGTCCATCTCCTCGAACTGGCCGCCCCGGTAGTGGCACCGGGCGCGCGGCACGACCTCCAAGCCGTCGAGCATGGCCTCGGTACGGACCCGTCCGTGGCACTCGGCGAACGCCACCACCACATCGGCCCCGCGGCCGGCCCGGCGCCGCCCCTCATCGAGCATGCGGTACGTCTTGCCCACCCCCGGGGCCGCCCCGAGATAGACCTTCAGCCGTCCGCGCGGTACTTCGTTCATCAGGTCTCAGCGAACCGCTCCGCGCGCCCCCGGTCAGGCATCTTGACGCATCCCTGGCGCCTCCCACGAGGACGTTGACACCGTCTTGACAAGGCGGGGGCCGACAGGGTGAAGGCGGTGTGCCGGGAAGTCCGGTCGGCTCGAAGCCAGGGTGGCTTCGCTCGGAGCCCTCAAGGGGACGGACGGCACAACGGTGAGGTTCCTGCTGGAGAGCGTGGTGTTCTCCTTGATCGGCCTCGCTCTGCCCGCCCAGGTACGGGCGTCGTCCGAGTCCGACCGCGCCTGGCCGCTGTACGCGCCGGCGGCGGCCGGGACCCTGATCGCCGTACGACCGCTGTGGCTGTGCCGCTGGCGGCGGTGGTGCACCGCAAGGGCGGGATCTCGTGATCGGCGGCCGAGTCCCACGTGCCGGGGGGCGGCGAGGCCGATGGGGAGCAGCGGCGCCGCCGGGGCGATGGCGAGCAGGGCCGTGGCCGTGCGCAGAAGGCGCGGTCGCGCGGGCACGGTGGCCCGGTGGCGACGGCGCGGAGCGGCCCGCACGGCCACGACCCGGGCCCGGTGGGCCTGCCCCGGGCCCTTCGGTCGTGTTCCCCCACGAGACCGCGGCCCGGGGCTGCCCCCGGCAGGGGCGACCCCCTCTCGCCGTGGCTGAGCGGCACCCTCCGTTCGAGGTCTGCCGGTAAGGGCCGTCACGGCCTTTCCCACATCACGCCACGGACGGTCGCCCGTCCCCGTGCCGCTCAGTCTGCGACCCCTCCCACCCGTGAACAGCTCTCGTTGACGGGCTTCTGACGTGCACTCAGGTGACTTTGACGAAGCCCTGACGCGACAGCTGACCTGGCCGTATGAGATCCGCAAATTCCTCGCTGAACAGGGTCGTCCGGGCACGGAGCGCGACTACATTTCCCTGTCGGCCGCCGAGAAGGCCACGGGTACCAGTGGCCTCACGGGACCGGACCGCCGTCCGGAACCGGCCGAGGTGGCGAGGTGCGTGTCGAGGGCACGCACCGGCGCACGGCGTACCACTGCCTCACCGCCGACGTCCGTGCGCCCGCCGTGCGGGGCCGGGGCCCCGGTCCCGCACGGCTTCGGCGGCCGCTGCCCTGTCGTCGACGAGCCACGAAGGTTTCCATGTTTCCCGCCGCTCCCGAGCAGGCCCCGCCGTCCAGCCCCCAGCGCGCCCCAAGGCCCGGAGCAAGACCGAGTGCCCGACGGCGTGCCCCGGGCGGACTCTTCGAACCCGCCCAGCTCGTACGGTCCTTTCCCGACGCCCTGCGCAAACTGCACCCCCGTGTCCTGGTGCGCAACCCGGTGCTGTTCGTGGTGTCCGTCGGGGCCGCCCTCACCACGCTGTCGGCGCTGATCCACCCCGCCGCCTTCACCTGGGTCATCAGCGCCTGGCTGTGGCTGACGGTGATCTTCGCCAACCTTGCCGAGGCCGTCGCCGAGGGCCGCGGCAAGGCGCAGGCCGAGTCGCTGCGCAGGGCGCGCACGGACACGGTGGCGCTGCGTCTGCTGGACTGGCGCTGGGCCACGAATGCGCGCACCGCCCGCTCGGAGGCCGTGGCCGCGACCGACCTCAAGCCGCTGGACGTCGTGCTGGTCGAGGCGGGCGAGATGATCCCGGCGGACGGCGACGTCATCGACGGCGTGGCGGCGGTCGACGAGTCCGCGGTCACCGGCGAGTCCGCACCCGTCATCCGCGAGTCGGGCGGCGACCGCACCGGCGTCACCGGCGGTACGACCGTTCTGTCCGACCGGATCGTCGTGCGGGTCAGCGCCCGTCCCGGCCACACCTTCCTGGACCGGATGATCGCCCTGGTCGAGGGCGCCAACCGGCAGAAGACGCCGAACGAGATAGCACTGAACATCCTGCTGGCGTCTCTGACGATCATCTTCCTCCTGGTCGTGGTGACCTTGCAGCCGATGGCCGCGTACGCGGACGCCGCCCAGTCGACGACCGTGCTGGTGGCCCTGCTGGTCACGCTGATCCCGACCACGATCGGCGCCCTGCTGTCGGCGATCGGCATCGCGGGCATGGACCGGCTGGTGCAGCGCAACGTCCTGGCCATGTCCGGCCGGGCGGTCGAGGCGGCCGGCGACGTGGGCACCCTGCTGCTCGACAAGACCGGCACCATCACCCTCGGCAACCGCGAAGCCGCCGCCTTCGTCCCGCTGCCCGGCATCGACGAACGGCAACTCGCGGACGCCGCCCAGCTCTCCTCGCTCGCCGACGAGACACCCGAGGGGCGCTCCGTCGTCGTCCTCGCCAAGAACCGCTACGGTCTTCGCGAGCCCGCCGAGGGCGAGTTGGCGAACACCCGCTGGGTGGCGTTCAGCGCGCGGACCCGGATGAGCGGCGTCGACCTGAGCTGGGGCAACGGTGCCGTGTGCGCCATCCGCAAGGGCGCCGCCCAACAGGTGATCGACTGGGTGCGGATGTACGGCGGCGAAGTCCCGCCCGAGGCACGGCACTACGCCGACTCGGTCGCGGCCTCGGGCGGCACTCCGCTGCTGGTGGCCGTGCACGACTGGAACGGCCCGCGCGTCCTCGGTCTGATCCAGCTCAAGGACGTCGTCAAGGACGGAATCCGCGAACGCTTCGCCGAGCTGCGCCGCATGGGCATCCGCACGGTGATGATCACCGGCGACAACCCGCTCACCGCCAGGGCCATCGCTCAGGAGGCGGGCGTGGACGACTACCTGGCCGAGGCGACTCCCGAGGACAAGCTCGCGCTCATCCAGCGGGAACAGGCCGGCGGCAAACTGGTCGCGATGACCGGCGACGGCACCAACGACGCGCCCGCGCTCGCCCAGGCCGACGTCGGCGTGGCGATGAACACCGGTACGTCGGCCGCCAAGGAGGCCGGCAACATGATCGACCTCGACTCCAACCCGACCAAGCTCATCGACATCGTCGAGATCGGCAAGCAACTCCTCATCACCAGGGGCGCGTTGACCACGTTCTCGATCACGAACGACGTGGCCAAGTACTTCGCGATCATCCCGGCGATGTTCACGAGCGCCTACCCGGGCCTGGACGCGCTCAACATCATGGGCCTGCACAGCCCGACCTCGGCGATCACCTCGGCGATCATCTTCAACGCCCTGATCATCGTCGCGCTGATCCCGCTCGCCCTGCGCGGCGTCCGCTACACCCCGTCGTCGGCGCACGACCTGCTGCGCCGTAACCTGCTCCTGTACGGCCTCGGCGGGCTGGTGCTGCCCTTCCTCGGCATCAAGCTCATCGACCTGCTGATCTCCGCGGTGCCCGGTCTCGGCTGAGCCCGCCCGGTGTCCTGGCCCCGCGTCTGTCAAGGACACGTACGCGCACGTCAGAAGCCCGTCAGAGAACCGCACTTCGCCTTGTCCGGGGCGGGCGGAACGGCTTCCATGGGCACTGTGAACAGCGCATTGCTCCTTTTCGACGAGCCGCCGAGTCCCGCTCGGCCGCTCCGTCGTGCGCCGCGCTGCCCGGAAACGCCGCCGTCGTCCCGCTGACGCGTTTTCCGTGACCCGAGGGGTGCCGTGAATCCGTCCGGCGCCCCTCGGGCTTCCCTTCATCCCGCACGTGCACCGCCCCCTCACCGGGGGTTGCGTGGCGTGCCGTACCCATGGATTGGATCATGTCCGGCTCCACCCTTTCCTCCCGTACCGTCCTCGTCACCGGCGCCACTTCGGGCATCGGCTACGAGACCGCCCGCCGACTGGCCGAGCGCGGTGCCACCGTGCTGCTTCACGGCCGTACCGCCGAGGACGCGCGCGCCGCCGCCGACAGCCTGATCGCCACCGCAGGCGTCAACGCCGACCAACTGTGCACCTTCGCTGCCGACTTCACCCGCCTGGACGAGGTCGAGACCCTCGCCCACAAGGTGGTCTCCGAGCACCCGCACCTGGACGTCCTCGTCAACAACGCGGCCATGGCCGCTCCCGAGCGACACACCGTCACCGCCGACGGCAACGAGATCGCCTTCCAGGTCAACTTCCTCGCCCACTACCTGCTGACCTGCCTGCTGGAGGCGGCGCTCACCAGCGACCCGGGCGGGCGGGTGGTCAACGTGTCGTCCTCGCTGCACCGCACAGCGTCCATCCAGTGGTCCGACCCCAACCGGGCCCGTCGCTACTCGCGGCTCGCCGCGTACGCCCAGTCCCAGCTGGCCCTGACGGTGTTCGCGGCCGACCCGCGCGTCACCGCGGTCTCGATCCACCCGGGCGTCTGTGACACGGCACTGCTCCCCCTGTACGCCCACGAGGGCGTCACCCCGGCCGAGGGCGCGGAGCACGTGGTCCGGCTGTGCGACCCGGCGGTCGAGATCGTCAACGGCGCCTACTACGACCGAGGCGAGCGTGTCGAGCCTGCCCCGGCCGCTTCGGAGGACCGCACGGTGAAGCGCCTCAACAGGCTCGCCGACCTCCTCGTCGGCCGTACCACTTGAACTTCGTTCCACGGAAAAGGAGTTGACCCGCGTGTCGAAGCGCGCCCGCAAGAAGAAGACCCGTCGCAAGAAGAAGGCCAACCACGGCAGCAAGGCCGGTCAGCGCTGATGCCTCCGGCGGCCGGGCTCGGGGGTAGGGAACCGAACCGCCCCTGCCCTCGAGCCCGGCGTCGCCGCCACCCCACCCGGGGGCTTCGCCCCCCAGCCCCCCGCCTTCGCCCTGAACGGGCTCGTCCTCAAACGCCGGACGGGCTGGATTGGAGCCCCTGTTGATCGAGCTCGCCCCTCATCACGTCCCCACCCTCACTCGCTGGTTCCCGACCGGCACCCCGGGCCCCGCCGCCATCGGCGAGCACATGATGGCGACCGGCATCGGCCGCTGGTGGGCCGACCGGCCCGTCCAGCCGCGGGCGGTCGCCGCGTCGTGCGCCGGCTACGTCGTCCTGCGCGGCTCCCCGGAGGCCTGACTCCGGAGATCCTCGCGCCCTTGGCCGGCACCCGCATCGACGCCCCGGACCGCTTCCTGCCCGCGCTGGGTGCCGCCTTCGAGCGGCTCACGCCCTGGGACCGGATGATCTGGACCTTGCAGGCGGAGCCCCAGTCCGCCAGGGTGCCGCTCGGGGTGGCCGTGCGCCGCCTGGAACCGGCCGACACCAACGCGCTGGCCGCCCTGGGCCCCGACGCGGTGTGGATCTCGGCCAGCTGGGGCGGACCGCTGGGCCTGGCCTCCTCAGGGCACGCCTGGGCGGCGGTGGGCCGCAAGGGGCGGATCCTGGCCGTCGCCTGCACATACTTCCGGGGCAGCCGGTACGAGGATGTCGGGGTCTTCACCGCGCCGGACCATCGCCGCCATCGCCTCGGTGTGGCCTGCGTCAACGCCCTGAGCGCGGACATCGTCGCGCGCGGCCGGGTGCCCAGCTGGAACTGCTCGGTGCTCAACCGCGGCAGCCGTCTTCTCGCGTGGACCGGCGGTTTCCGCCTGGTGGGCGAGTACGTCCACTTCGCGGTGGGCAGCCCGGTGGTTCGGGGCCGGCTCAGCGCGTGAAGGTCACACGCCCATCGATCACGCCGGACGATGATGACGCTGAGTGTCCGCCCTTCCCTGCCGTCGCGCGCCTCCCCTACAGCCCCACCCCTGTTGAACGCGTCCCAGAGCTCACATCCTGATGTGCACCCACCGCCGACCAGGCCAGTCTTAACGGAAGCTTGACGCCCATGCCCCCCTTGATCCGTGGGCCTGTACGTCACTCTCCGCATACGCTGGTGCCGCCGTCCGCGTGATGGCCGGAATCCCACGCCGTCCCGCATTTCAGGAGCACGCCGATGGCCTCGACCAAGCACCCTCCGTCCAGTCGCATGCGCGCCTGGATGCTGGAGGGCCTGGCCGACATGGGCAAGGGCCATGGCAGCCAGGAACAGCGGACCCAGTCCAAGCTGGAGCACCAGGGCCAGCCCTGGTACCGCGTCATGTGCCTCACCGGCGTCGACTACTTCTCCACCCTTGGCTACCAGCCCGGCATCGCGGCCCTCGCGGCGGGCCTGCTCTCCCCCATTGCCACGATCGTGCTCGTGATCGTCACGCTCGCGGGCGCCCTGCCCGTCTACCGGCGGGTGGCCGAGGAAAGCCCGCACGGCCAGGGCTCGATCGCCATGCTGGAGCGGCTGCTGACCTTCTGGAAGGGCAAGCTGTTCGTCCTGACCCTGCTGGGCTTCGCCGCCACCGACTTCCTGATCACCATCACCCTGTCGGCGGCCGACGCCTCGACCCACCTGGTCGAGAACCCGCACCTGAACAGCGCCCTGCACGACAAGCAGCTGCTGATCACCCTCATCCTCGTGGCCCTGCTCGGCGCGGTGTTCCTCAAGGGCTTCCTGGAGGCGATCGGCGTCGCCGTCGCCCTGGTCGGCATCTACCTCGCGCTGAACGCGGTCGTCGTGGCCGCCGGCCTGTACCACGTCATCACCGAGGGGCACGTGATCACCGACTGGTCCAGCGCCCTCACAGCCGAGCACGGCAACGTCTTCGTCATGATCGGCGTGGCCCTGATCGTCTTCCCCAAGCTCGCGCTCGGCCTGTCCGGCTTCGAGACCGGCGTCGCCGTGATGCCGCACGTCAAGGGCGACCCGGGCGAGACCGAGGAGAACCCCAAGGGGCGTATCCGGGACACGAAGAAGCTGCTCACCACCGCCGCCCTGATCATGAGCTGCTTCCTCATCACGACGAGCTTCATCACCACCTTGCTGATCCCGGAGAAGGAGTTCGAACCGGGCGGCCAGGCCAACGGCCGCGCGCTCGCGTTCCTCGCCCACGAGTACCTGGGTGGCGCCTTCGGCACGGTCTACGACGTCTCGACGATCGCCATCCTCTGGTTCGCCGGCGCCTCCGCCATGGCCGGCCTGCTCAACCTGATGCCGCGCTATCTGCCCCGCTACGGCATGGCCCCGCACTGGGCTCGGGCGGTGCGCCCGATGGTCATCGTCTTCACCCTGGTCGCCTTCCTCGTCACCTGGATCTTCGACGCCGACGTCGACGCCCAGGGCGGTGCCTACGCCACCGGCGTGCTGGTACTCATCAGCTCCGCCGCGATCGCCGTGACCATCGCGGCCCGCAAGGCCGGTCAGCGCAACTGGACCATCGGCTTCGCGGTCATCTCCGCGGTGTTCCTGTACACGACCGTCGTGAACGTCATCGAGCGCCCCGACGGCGTGAAGATCGGCGCCTGCTTCATCGCCGGCATCATCCTCGTCTCCCTGCTCTCGCGGCTGATGCGCGCCTTCGAGCTGCGCGTGACCAGCGTGACGCTGGACGACATGGCGGAACGTTTCGTCCGGGACATAGCCAGCCGCAAGATCCGGTTCATCGCCAATGAACCCGACCGGCGCGACAAGGCCGAGTACCGCGACAAGATCGAGCAGATCCGCACCGACAACGACGTCCCCGTCCAGGAGGACTTCGTGTTCGTCGAGGTGACGGTCACCGACCCGTCCGAGTTCGAGGCGGGCGTGACCGTGCGCGGCGAGGTCCTGCACAACCGCTACCGCGTCCTCACCCTTGAGTCCTCCTCCATCCCCAACGCCCTGGCCGCGCTGCTCCTCCACGTCCGCGACACGACGGGCTGCATCCCCCACATCTACTTCGAGTGGACCGAGGGCACCCCCTTCGCCAACTTCCTGCGCTTCTTCCTCTTCGGCCAGGGCGAGGTCGCCCCGGTCACGCGCGAGGTGCTGCGCGAGGCGGAGCCCGACCGTGACCGCCGGCCCCGGGTGCACACCGGCTGAAACGGCCGCGGGCATCAGGATCGCGTCAAGGTTGCGCCGTAAGCCGTCAGAGCACCGACAGCGGCGGTCTTTCCTGCGCCCCGGAGCCCTACCGTCTGCACTGTGCAGGGAAGCGGACCTCGCCCGGTGCCGACCGGCGACCGCCACTGGCGTGGCAGCGCCCGGTTCGCCGTGGGCTGCACCCTGGCCTTCCTCGGCATGACCCTGCTGGTCGACCTGGACGGGGAGACACTGACACCGTCGCGTGCCCTGCTGTGGCTGGCCCTGACCGCCCTGCTCTTCACGATCCTGTTCCCCCAGCGGGTGACCGCGGGCCCGGGCTGGCTGACGGTGCGTGGCCTCGTACGACGGCAGTCGGTGCGTACGGACGCGCTGGTGGCCGTACGACAGCACGGCCGCGTCTCCGCTCTGCTGACGCTGCGCGACACGGACGGCTGCCGCCTGGATCTGGACCCACGGATCCTCGTCGCCAACCCGCTGCTCTGGCACGAGTTGGACACCGGGGTGCGCCGCTCGCTCGAACGCGGGACGCTCCTCGAAGGCACGGACGTGGTCGAGCGGTTGGGCCACCAGATCGACGACGCCACGGCGCAGGCGGTGCTCAGGGCGTCGGGGATGTTCTGAACGGCGTGCGCCGCGGAGGACGGACCACTATCCGGCCGTACTGCATTTGCCCGGCGATCTCGATCCGCAGCACGACCGGTGCACCGGCATCACCGGCCGGACGGGTCTTGACCTTGGCGTACTCGATCGCCAAGGAGTCGGTGTCCACCACCACGCCGGGCCGCGTGACCAGCCTCAGTGTGCCGCCGCGCATGTCCAGGTCGATCCGCAGCGTCCCGTCGGCCATCACCGCCTGCGTGAAGTCGAGGGTCACATCGCCCCAGGACGACTCGATCTCCAGCCGCCGGGGCACCACCCAGCCCCCGCCCCGCACGGCCGAACCGCCCTGTTGCTCGATCCGGACGACGTCCTTGACCTCGACACCGCCCGGCGCCGTCGGCAGATCCACCGTCAGCTCGGCCAACTCGCCCACCGTGCGGGCAAAGAGAGCGGCGGTCACCCGCTCGTCCAGCTCCTCCATGGTCAGCCGGCCGTCCCCCGCCGCGGCGTTCAGCACGTCCACCGCACGGTCCCGGTCCGCGTCCGAGGCCCGCAGCCCCGTGCGCGACAGCTCAGCCGCCATGCCCTCACCCCGTTCGAACCCGACCGACCCCACTAACGCTATATCGCGTTATACCCAACGGCCAACCCCCTGCCTCGAGTTCCCCGTCCGACCCCTATCGTGACCGGCATGCAGTCCTACACGATCGGCCAGGCGGCGCGGCTGCTCGGCGTGAGCCCCGACACCGCGCGCCGCTGGGCGGACGCCGGCCGCGTCGCGACCCACCGCGACGACACCGGACGGCGACTCATCGACGGCAAGGACCTCGCCGCGTTCTCCGTCGAACTCGCCAGGTCCGGCAGCGACGAGGAGGAGACCTCCTACACCTCGGCCCGCAACGCCTTCCCCGGCATCGTCACCGCGATCAAACTCGGCGACGTCGCGGCACAGGTGGAGATCCAGGCCGGCCCGCACCGACTGGTCTCCCTCCTGACCCGCGAGGCGGTCGAGGAACTGGGCCTGGAGGTCGGCATGGAGGCCACCGCCCGCGTGAAGTCGACGAACGTCCACATCGACCGCACGTAACCGGACAGTCGACGTCGCTACGTTAGGGGCCGGAGTCCGCAAACCCTTACAAATCCCCACCCACTCCCCCTCCCGCTCCCACCGTCTGCGAGGCGTCCCTCCATGAGTCTGAGCATCCGCAACCAACTCCCCGGCACGATCACCGCCATCACCCCCGGCGAGGTCATGGCCACCGTCAAGGTCCGCCTCGACGCCGGTCAGGACCTCACCGCGGCGATCACCCTGGACGCCGTCGAGGACCTCGGCCTGGCCGAGGGGACCGGCGTGACCGCCCTGGTGAAGGCGACGGAGATCTCCCTCTCCACCGCACCGATCAGCGGGCTGTCCATCCGCAACCAACTCCCCGGCACGGTCACCGGCATCGCCACCGGCGGCGCGATGGCCTCGGTGAAGATCGCCGTGGAGGGCGGTGTGCTGACAGCGGCCATCACCAGGGACGCCACCAACGACCTTGCCCTGGCCCCCGGAATGCCCGTCGTCGCGCTGGTCAAGGCGACCGAGGTGGCACTGACGACCGCGTGACGCACGAGGGCTCCGCCCGACCGAACACGGCCGGAGCGGAGCCCTCGATCACCTGGGCCGGTGCGTCAGCCCTCGTACGCGTCCATCGGCGGGCAGGAGCACACCAGGTTCCGGTCGCCGAAGGCCTGGTCGATCCGGCGCACCGGCGGCCAGTACTTGTCGGCGGCCGACACCCCGGCCGGGAACACGGCCTCCTCGCGGCTGTACGCGTGCTCCCACTCACCGCCCAGCGCACCGGCGGTGTGCGGAGCGTTCCGCAGCGGGTTGTCGTCCGCGGGCCACTCACCCGACCCGACCTTCTCGATCTCCGCACGAATGGCGATCATCGTCTCGCAGAACCGGTCGAGTTCGTTCAGGTCCTCGGACTCGGTCGGCTCGATCATCAGCGTTCCGGCCACCGGGAACGACATCGTCGGCGCGTGGAAGCCGTAGTCGATGAGCCGCTTGGCCACGTCGTCGACGCTCACCCCGGTCGCCTTGGTCAGCGGCCGCAGGTCGATGATGCACTCGTGCGCGACGAGCCCGCCCGGCCCGGTGTAGAGCACCGGGAAGTGCGGCTCCAGCCGCTTGGCGATGTAGTTGGCGGACAGCACCGCCACCTGCGTGGCCCGCTTGAGCCCCTCGCCGCCCATGAGCCGTACGTAGGACCACGAGATCGGCAGGATCCCGGCGGAACCCCAGGGCGCGGCCGAGATCGGGCCGACGCCCGTCTCCGGCCCCGCCGCGGGCTGCAGCGGGTGGTTCGGCAGATACGGCGCCAGGTGCGCACGTACACCGACCGGCCCGACGCCCGGACCGCCACCGCCGTGCGGAATGCAGAAGGTCTTGTGCAGGTTGAGATGCGAGACGTCGCCACCGAAGTGGCCCGGCTTGGCAAGCCCCACAAGGGCGTTGAGGTTGGCGCCGTCGACGTACACCTGCCCGCCGGCCTCGTGCACCTGAGCGCAGATGTCGGCGACGTGCTCCTCGAACACCCCGTGCGTCGACGGGTACGTGATCATCAGCACCGACAACTCGTCCCGGTGCTTCTCGATCTTCGCCCGCAGATCCTCGACGTCGATCTCACCGTCGTCGGCGGTCTTCACGACGACGACCTTCATACCGGCCATGACGGCGCTGGCGGCGTTGGTCCCATGGGCGGACGACGGAATCAGACAGACGGTCCGCTGCTCGTCCCCGTTGGCCCGGTGGTACCCGCGTACCGCGAGCAGCCCGGCCAGCTCACCCTGCGACCCGGCGTTGGGCTGCAGCGACACCTTGTCGTAGCCGGTGACCTCGGCGAGACGTTCCTCCAACTCGCGGATGAGCGTCAGATAGCCCTGCGCCTGCTCGGCGGGCGCGAAGGGGTGCAGCTGCCCGAACTCCGGCCAGGTGACCGGCTCCATCTCGGTCGTCGCGTTGAGCTTCATGGTGCAGGAGCCCAGCGGGATCATGCCGCGGTCGAGCGCGTAGTCGCGGTCGGCGAGCCTGCGCAGGTAGCGCAGCATCGCGGTCTCGGAACGGTGCTGGTGGAAGACGGGGTGCGTGAGGACCTCGTCGCTGCGCAGCAGCCCGCCCGGAAGTACGTCCTCGGCCCCCTCGTCCAGCGCCTCGACGTCACCCTCGACCCCGAACGCCGTCCATACGGCGCCCAGTTGGGCCCGCGTGGTGGTCTCGTCGCAGGCGAGGGACACATGGTCGGCGTCGACGAGGCGCAGGTTGACGCCGTTCTGCCGGGCGGCGGCGACAACTTCGGCGGCCTTCGCAGGCACCCGCACGGTCAGCGTGTCGAAGTAGGAACCGTGCACGACCTCGACCCCACCGGCCGTGAGGCCCGCGGCGAGGATGGCGGCGTACCGGTGAGTGCGCCGGGCGATGCCGCGCAGCCCGTCGGGGCCGTGGTACACGGCGTACATCCCAGCCATCACGGCGAGCAGCACCTGAGCCGTACAGATGTTGCTGGTCGCCTTCTCCCGGCGAATGTGCTGCTCACGCGTCTGGAGAGCCAGCCGGTACGCCCTGTTGCCGTCGACATCCACGGACACGCCCACGAGCCGCCCGGGCAGGCTGCGCGCGAACTTCTCGTGTACGGCCATGTAGCCGGCGTGCGGCCCGCCGAAGCCCATCGGCACACCGAACCGCTGCGTCGTCCCGACCGCGATGTCCGCCCCGAGCTCACCGGGGGACTTCAGCAGCGTGAGCGCGAGCAGATCGGCGGCGACGGTGACGAGGGCGCCGAGCTCATGGGCCTGCTCGATGACGGGCTTGATGTCCCGTACGACGCCGGAGGCGCCCGGGTACTGCACCAGAACGCCGTTGATCTCCCGCCCGGCGATCTCGGCCGGAATGCCGTCGCTGAGGTCGGCGACCACGATCTCCACGCCGGTGGGCTCGGCACGGGTCTCGATCACGGCGATGGTCTGCGGAAGTACATCCGCGTCGACCAGGAACAGCCCCTTCTTGTTCTTGCCCATCCGCAGCGACAGGGCCATGGCCTCGGCCGCCGCGGTCCCCTCGTCCAGCAGCGAGGCACCGGAGGTCGGCAGCCCGGTGAGGTCGGCGACCATGGTCTGGAAGTTCAGCAGGGCCTCGAGCCGCCCCTGCGAGATCTCGGGCTGATACGGCGTGTAGGCCGTGTACCAAGCCGGGTTCTCCATGACATTGCGCAGGATGACGGGCGGCGTGAAGGTCCCGTAGTACCCGAGCCCGATCATCGAGTCCAGCACCTGGTTGCGATCGGCGAGCGACCGCAGCTCGGCGAGCACCTCGGCCTCGGTACGCGCCCCCGGCAGTTCGAGGGAGTCGGCGTTCTTGATCACATCCGGCACCGCCGCGGCGGTGAGCTCGTCGAGCGAGCCGTACCCGACCTGGGCGAGCATCTTGGCCCGAGCCTCATGATCAGGACCGATGTGACGCTGCTCGAAGGGAATACCCTGCTCGAGCTCTGAGAGCGGAATGCGATGGGCGGTCATTGCGGAGGCCTCCTGGTCTGACACGACCTTCGAGGGGCACCACGGCGCGGGTACCCGGACGGCCTCCCCCTCTGTCATCTCAACCTGAGAGCTTCACCGGGTCACCACAAGGTGCCCGGTTTTCACCGTCGGTGAGAGCGGAGGCCATCGACACCCGCCCTGCTTTCCAGAGTGACCTCGTCCGTGCGGTACGTGTGCCTGAGAGATTCCGGGGAGGATTTGCTCCTTCGGCGCCTCCGGATGGTTCCCGGAGGACTCTCCCGCACGGGGTCAGCAGCCGCTAGCCAGACTACCAGCGGGGTCAACGCACGGTCCTTCGAGTGGCCGGGCTCACCAATGTGCCTTTTCGTAGTGCTTACGGATGAGTTGCGACCAAGTGGAGGGCCCGTGCAGACCGACATCGATCCGCGCAATCTGATCGGCCGCAAGGCCTTCGACCGCAACGGCACCAAGATCGGCACCATCGACGAGGTCTATCTCGACGACGCGACCGGAGTGCCGGAATGGGCGGCGATACGCACCGGCCTGTTCTCCCGGGACGCCTTCGTGCCCCTGGAGCCCAGCGATCTGGTCGAGGGCAGCCTCCACGTCCCCTTCGACCGCGCCCTCATCAAGGACGCTCCCGACTTCGGCGTGGGCCGCCACCTCTCCCCCGAACAGGAACTGCAGCTCTACCACCACTACGGCCTCGACGTAACCGCCCCTCCCCCACCCCCTGACCGAGACTTCGGCAACCTGGCGACCACAGAAACCCCGGACGACAACGGCCCCCGCACATCCCACCCTCACTCCTGAAGACGCCCCCCTCCGCCGCACATCCCCCAGCACACACAGTCACGCCCACCGCCGGCCCGCCCGCAGCTGACCCGCCACCTGCCACCTGCCACCTCCGCGCGGCCGCGTTCCGTTGCCCAGCCGCACCCCATCGCACCGCAACGCCCGCGGCGGCGCCCACGCGACAGCCGACGACCGACCGACGACCCACCTGGCTGTGGCAGTCGTGCCGCGGGGGCGGCACGGGTGGGCGCAGCGGCACCCCGCGAGCGCGGGCGAGCGACCCACCCCTGGCTGCAACCGCAACGCCCGTCGGCCGGCGCCCAGGAACCAACCGCACGTCCGGTTCCGCCCGCCCACGCCCTACCCAGGCACCACAGGCGGCGCCTCCCCCATACCCCCGCCACCCCGCTCCCGCCCCAGGTGACCGACCTGCACCTCTAAAACCCCACCAGCCCCAGTTCCCCCACCTCCCGCATCTCCCCCATCTCCCTCAGGCACCCCAGCTCTCCCCCGCACCAACGGCAACGGCTCCGCCGACTCCAGCCCCGGATCGTCAACCCGAAACGTCCGCACCCGCCCCGGCTCCGACGACTCAGGCGTCTCGAACCGCACCGTCACCCGCCCCAGCCCACTCCCTTGCACCCACCCATGCCCGTACTCGACGTGCCGCACATCGTGACCCGCAACCCACCGCCGCTCCACAGGCAGCGCAGCCTCCCGCTCCGCCAGTGGCTCCTCGTGGTCGCCCTCCTCGCCGTGCTCGACCCGCTCCCCCGCCACCTGCGCGAACAGATCCTCCTGCGTGTAGTCGGCCAGCCCGCTGACCCCGACCCCCAGCAGCCGCACCCCACCCGTCGTGTCCACGGAATCCAGCAGCCGCAGCGCGGCCTCCCGCACCACACCCGGATCGTCCGTCGGCCCCCGCAACGTCTCGGACCGGGTCAGCGTCGAGAAGTCGTACCGCCGTACCTTCAGCACGATGGTCCGCCCGGACAACCCGGCCCCCCGCAACCGCCGCACACAACGATCGGCCAGCCGCTGCACCTCGAGCCCCACCCGGACCCGGTCATGGATGTCCACGTCGTACGTGTCCTCGACGGACACCGACTTGGCCTCCCGCTCGGCCACCACGGGCCGCTCGTCGAGCGCCAGCGCCATGGCGTACAGGGCATGCCCATGGGCCTTGCCCAGCAGCCGCACGAGCTCGTCCTCGCCCGCCTCGGCGATCTCGTCGACCGTGTGGATCCCGGCCCGCCGCAGATGATCCCCGGTCGCCGGCCCCACCCCCGGCAAGGTCCGCACCGACATCGGCGCGAGCAACGCCCGCTCCGTCCCCGGCTCGATCACCACCAGCCCGTCGGGCTTGGCCTCCTCCGAGGCGATCTTCGCCAGCATCTTGGACGCGGCCAGGCCCACCGACCCCGCGAGCCCGGTGACGGCTCGTATGTCTGCGCGCAGCTTCACCCCCACCAGCCGCGCGGAAGCCTCGTCCCAGGCCACTCCACCGGCCTCCAGGTCCACGAACGCCTCGTCCAGGCTCAGCGGCTCCACCAGCGGCGACAGCTCCCGCAGCAGGCCCATCACCTGCTCGCTGATGTCGCGGTAGATCCCGAAGCGCGGCACGAGATACGCGGCATTAGGCGCCAGCCGACGCGCCTGCCCCATGGGCATCGCCGAGTGCACCCCGAACACCCGAGCCTCATAGGACGCGGTGGCGACGACCCCCCGCGGCCCGAGCCCGCCCACGATCACGGCTTTCCCGCGCAGGCTCGGCTTGGATGCCTGCTCCACCGAGGCGTAGAAGGCATCCATGTCGAGATGCAGGATCGTAGGCGCGTTCCTCACATCTCCGATGCTGCCTCACGCCACTGACAATGCCCTGCTGCAACGGCCTGATACGGCGCCTCGGGCCGATCGATCGACCCCACCCGGCAATCCCGCCGCACCACCACGCAGGTGCACCGGCGAAGACCGCTCAGACCGCCCGGTTGCGCCGCCGCGCCAGCTCGTCCGCCGGATTGTGCCCGACCAGCGTCTCCCCGGTGTCGATCCGCTCCCCGTGCAGCTGGGACAAGGCACTCTCGACGTCCCGCCACACCACGCCCACGGCGATCCCGAAGACCCCCTGCCCACCCTGGAGCAGCGCGTGCACCTCGTCCGGGGAGCTGCACTCGTAGACCGTCGCGCCGTCGCTCATCAGCGTCAGGCGCTCGAGATCCCGAAAGCCGCGCTCCCGCAGATGCTGGACGGTGGTACGGATGTTCTGCAGCGACACACCGGTGTCCAGGAACCGCTTGACGATCTTCAGGACGACGACATCCCGGAAGCTGTAGAGCCGCTGCGTCCCCGACCCATGAGCGGGCCGCACGCTGGGCTCGACAAGGCCGGTGCGCGCCCAGTAGTCCAGTTGCCGGTATGTGATGCCCGCGGCCGCACAGGCCGTCGGACCGCGATAGCCGATCTGCTCGGTCGCCATGGACGCCGCCCCTCCGCCGCTGCTCGGCACGGCCGTCGGTCGCTGCGGAGCGTGATCGGCCGCGCTGCCCTGAAGCGGGCTGCTGTGAAGCGGGTACGGGCCGCTCGCCCCGAGACTGCGTCCGGGGGCACCCCCAGCCGTACCGTCGCCGCTGCTTCTCACGCCGACCTCCGTCCTTGACCTGCCTTCTCGACGGTAGGCAGTCACCAGGGGTGCGTCAACGATCGCCACACTCGGCACGCCGAGTGATAATCACCCTAGGAGTGGTTTCCCGTGCCCCACCGCGGGGAAAGGCTAGCCGAATGCGCTCGGAGCAGGCCGCAGGACGCTCTTCCTCGCCGCTGGCAAATGCCGGCATTTGAGCCGTAACGGACTGTGGGCCGCACCACCACGGACCGCGAGTCCGCCGGGCCGCCGACGCCGCCTCACTGACTGCTGGTGCCGAAGTCCTCGGGCGAGATCTGGTCGAGGAACTCGCGGAACTTCTCCACCTCGTCCTCCTGCTCGTCCGGAATCGCGATGCCCGCGTCGTCGAGCACGCCGTCGCTGCCGTAGATCGGCGTTCCGGTGCGCAGGGCCAGCGCTATGGCATCGGAGGGGCGGGCACTCACCTCGACGCCGCTGGCGAAGACCAGCTCGGCGTAGAAGACGCCCTCACGCAGATCCGTGATGCGTACTTCGGTGAGCTCCTGGCCGACGGCCTCCAGCACGTCCTTGAACAGGTCGTGGGTCAGCGGTCGCGCGGGGGCCATGCCCTGCTGGGCGAAGGCGATCGCCGTCGCCTCCCCCGGCCCGATCCAGATGGGGAGGTAGCGGTCGCCTCCCACTTCACGCAGGAGCACGATCGGTTGGTTGGAGGGCATCTCGACCCGGACACCTACGACATCGAGCTCGTTCACACAGCAACCCTAGGCCGTGCTCGGGACGTTTGGGTAGTCGGGCCGAGAACGGGTGGCCGATCCGGGCTCCCCACCCCTGCCCGGCTCAGGGCAGCCGCACCCCGAGAGCGGTCTGCACCAGTGCGGCGTGCAGCTTCACGGCAAGCCCCGCCAGTTCCTTCGTGCGCGCCTCGGCATGAGCCCTGGTCTGCGGATTGCGGTGCCTCCGCAGGGGCGCCACGACCTGGTCCACGAGCCCGGCCTCACGATCTGCGGCGGCCTTCATCACCCGCAGATGCCGTGGCTCGATGCCGAAACGCCCCAGCTCGACGACGAGCGAGGCCACAGTGACCGCCTCGGCGTCGTACGCCCCGTCGGGCAACGGGGCGATCAGGCCGTACGACTCCCATTCCGCGAGCTCCTGCTCACCGATCTCGGCGGCGACGAGCAGCTCGGCCCGCCCGATCCGGGCCGAGGTGGGCGCCTCGACGGGCTCCAGGACCGTTTCTCCATCGCGCTGCCGGCACACGGTCGGCAGCGGTGCGGCCTCACCGCGTTCCATGGCGTCCAGGTGCTCGCGGATCACCTTGAGGGGCAGATAGTGGTCCCGCTGCATCCGCAGGACGTGGCCGAGCCGCTCGACGTCCTGCGCGCTGAACTTGCGATACCCCGAGGGGGTCCGCTGCGGCTCGACGAGACCCTCCGACTCCAGGAAGCGGATCTTGGAGATGGTGATGTCAGGGAACTCGTCGCGCAGCGCGTTCAGCACCGTGCCGATGCTCATCAGCCGACCGTCCGTGGCGGCGATGCCGTGCCCGGCACCGCCGCTCGGTGTTTTCAGCATGGACCTTCCCTGGGTCTCCCCGGACGGGCTCCGGGGGAGGGTCAGTAGCCCCGCTGGCTCGCGTAGAAGACCAGCCGGTACTTGCCGATCTGCACCTCGTCACCGTTGTTCAGAGCGACCTGGTCGATCCGCTCGCGATTGACGTACGTGCCGTTCAGGCTGCCGACGTCGGCCACCGTGAACGAGCCGTCCTGAGCGCGACGGAACTCCACGTGCCGACGTGAGACCGTCACGTCGTCCAGGAAGATGTCGCTCTGCGGGTGCCGACCGGCCGTGGTCAGATCGCCGTCCAGCAGGAACCGGCTGCCCGAGTTCGGCCCGCGGCGCACCACCAGGAGCGCGGAGCCCAGCGGCAGCGCGTCGACGGCAGCCTGCGCCTCCGGAGACAGCGCCGGGATCGCCGTCTGACCGGTGGTCTCGGAGTCGTAGGCCTCAAGACCGGAGATGGAGATCGTGGAGGTCGTCTCGGACGGACGCTCGGGCGTCGCACCCGGCCGCAGCGGGGCGCCGCAGTTGGAACAGAAGCGGCTGTTCTCCGCGTTGCGGTTACCGCACCTCGTACACACCAGGGCCGACATCGGGGAAAACCCTCCACCCGTACTTGAGGTTGACGGTTGCCCGAAACCTATGTCGCCGGACTGGCCAGGGTCAACTGACGGCGCGCCCTGACCACCGGAAATGTCACCACCCGGCCCAGGTACCTGGTCCCTGAACAGGGGGCGCTGGCCCTCATCGTCCCCCTGTGCGCGGTGCCGAGCGGTCGCGTTGTCGCTCCCCTCTCGCGCGCTCTTGCCGAACAACTTCGCAAACAACTTCACGGGCGATTCCCCTTGACTGAAACAGACCCGCCCGTGGGGCAGGACGAACCCTGACTGCACTCCTTGGCCGACCCGGACATCTTCACAACGTCCGTCTCCACCAGACAGTTTCCACCACGCACCACCCATTCGGTGCGCCGACCCCCCGCAAGCTCATGCCCTCGCCTGACGTCCCCCATGCACCGTCGGTTCACTGGGAGGACGACCGAGCGTAGTCAGGCCGCTTCGCCGCTCGCAAGGCGTCCACGACGATCTTGTCCGACCGCTCGATGGTCACGGTGGCCTGCTCCTTCTCGAGAGTCTGAACCACGCCGCCAGGGATGTTGAGGGCTGGTTCGAGGTCCTGCGACTTGCCGATGACTTTGAAACGATAGGGAGCGTTGATCTTGTTCCCGTCCACGCCAACGCTGTTACCGGCGTCCGTCAGATAGGTGCCGGCGACGACGCGTACGCCGTTCACTTGGATCGCTTCCGCGCCGGCCGCGCGCAGCTCCTGGATCGCGTCGAGCAGCATGTCCGCCTCGACCGTCCCCTTCGTGTCGTCGATGGTCATCGTGATGCCGGGTCCCTGAGCCGCCACCGTGCCCGCCAGAATGCCGAGTTGCCTCTCCTTCTCGACGGTCTGCTTGCGGGCCTCCTCGGCCTGGTTCGAACTGTTCTCCAGTTCGTCGCGCTGCTTCTCGAGACCTTGCTTCTCGTCCTCAAGACGCTGAGTACGGTCATCCAGTTCATCGAGGATGCGCACGAGATCTTCCTGACGTGCGCCGCGCAGGGCACCGTCACCCTCACTGTTCGACGCGACCTGGACGGCCAGGCCGAAGCCGAGGCCGAACAGCAGGACGGCGACGATGAGTTGGGCCCGACTGACCCGCGGCGGCCACAGCCCCTTCACCAACCGCTGCCGACCGGTCAGGTCGGTCGTCGGCCCCTCGGTGCCGTCCGCGTCCTGCGAGGCGTTGTCCACGGCCTCGGCTGCGCCCGGCGGCATCTCCTCGGGCAGCTCCTTGCGCAGCCTGTTCTCCGGCGCCTGGTCCTGGTTGCTCATCGGCCTCACGCCCGGAACACGTGCCGGCGAATGGCCGCGGCGTTGGAGAAGATACGGATGCCGAGCACGACGACCACACCGGTGGACAGCTGGGCGCCCACGCCCAACTTGTCACCCAGGAACACGATCAGCGCGGCGACGACCACGTTGGACAGGAACGACACGACGAAGACCTTGTCGTCGAAAATGCCGTCGAGCATGGCCCGCAGACCTCCGAAGACGGCGTCGAGGGCCGCCACGACGGCGATCGGCAGATACGGCTCGACGACCGCCGGAACCTCAGGCCGGACCAACAGGCCGGCCACGACGCCCACGACGAGGCCCAGTACGGCGATCACGATGTGCCCTTCTCGGTGTTCTCGGTATTCGGCTGTGCTGTACGTACGGTCACACTCGGGGCGGCGGGCAGCCGTAGGTCGCCCTGCACGGAAATGCCGGTCCGGATCCCGAAGTTCTCCTGCAGGGCGTGCAGATACAGGCCGTCGGCGCTGTCCTGGAACCTGGTGCTCAACCGCTCGCCATCCCCCACCGCGAGCACCGTGTACGGCGGAACCAGCGGCTTGTTGTCGACCAGTATCGCGTCTCCCGCGGCCCTGATCGCCGACAGGGCCGTCAACCGCTGCCCGTTGATCGAAATGGCCTCGGCGCCCGACTCCCACAGCCCGTTGACCACACGCTGCATGTCACGGTCGCGCACCCGGCCGGTGTCGGAGAACCCGGACGTCGAGCGCGGGTCGCCGTCGCCCCCCGAGACGGTCTCCTTGGCGTCGTTGACGATCAGCTTCACGCCGGGCCCGTGCACCTCGACAGCGCCCGCCAGGATGCCCACGAGCTCCCCCTGGTCGCTGTCACCGGTCGACTTCAGCGCTTCACGCTGCCGGGCGCTGACGTCGTCGCGGAGCTTGTCGACGGTCTCCTCCAGCTGGTCCGCCGCCGAGGTCTCACGGTCGATGCGGTCGATCAGCTCCTCGCGCTCCTTGGCCACGACAGGCGCCGCGACCCGTGCCTGAGCCGCCCCCACGGTCACCACGAGCGCCGCGAGCACCAGACCGGCAGCGAGCCCCAGCTTCGCCCTGAGCGTCTTGGGCAGCCCTCCGTCGCCCGCGGCCTTCTTGCGCGCGGCTGCCTCGGCGTAACCGTCGTCGAGGCTGTGATCCATGACGTTGGTGAGCAGCGACATGGACGCGTCCGGGCGCGCGGGGCGCGTAGGTGTGCTCCGAACGGGGGGCTGCTGCGGCATGCCGCACATCGTCGCACGTCGCCGCCGATACCTCCGAATGGCCCCACCGGCGTGCCGGACAGGCCCCCTGGGGAGGCCTGTCCGGCACGCGCGCGTGGTCCGTGCTTCAGCGGCCGGCGCTGTCCACGACCGCCGCCCATTCGTCGAGCAGCGCCTGCGCGGAGGCGTCGTCCGGGCCCTCCGCCCACAGATGGGTGACCGCCTCGGCCGGGTCGGGCAGCACCATCACCCAGCGCCCGTCCGTCTCCACGACCCGCACACCATCAGTCGTGTCGACAAAGCGATCTCCGGCCTCCTCAACGACCCGGCGCATCACCAGTCCCTTGACGGCCCAGGGAGTCGCAAGATCTCGCTTGATGACATGGGCCCGAGGAATCCGAGCGTCGATCTGGCTGAGCGTGAGCTGCGTCCGCGCCACCAGCCCGATCAGCCGCACGAAGGCCGCCGTACCGTCGAAGACACTGCTGAACTCGGGGACGATGAACCCGCCCCTGCCGTCGCCGCCGAAGATCGTCGTGTCGTCACGACCGACCCGGGTCAGGTCGTCCGGCGAGGTCGTCGTCCATTCCACCTGCGTCCCGTGGTAGGCCGCCACCTGCTCGGCGATCCTCGTCGTGGTCACCGGCAGCGCCACACGCCCGCTCCGCCGCTCCGCGGCCACCAGGTCGAGCATGACAAGCAGAGCCCGGTCGTCCTCGACGATCCGCCCCTTCTCGTCCACCAGCGAGAGCCGCTCACCGACCGGGTCGAACCGCACCCCGAACGCGGCCCGCGCGGACGCCACGATCTCTCCCAGCCGCACCAACCCCGACCGGCGCGTATCCGCCGACTCCGTGGGCCTCGACTCGTCGAGACCGGGGTTGATCGTCAGCGAGTCCACACCGAGCTTGCCCAGCAGGCTGGGCAGCACGAGCCCCGCGCTGCCGTTCGACGCATCGACGACGACCTTGAGCCCCGACTCCGAAATCCCCGTCGTATCGACGTTCCGCAGCAACGACCCGGTGTACGAGTCGAAGACACTGGCCGGAAAATGCAGATCCCCGATCTCTCCGGGAAACGCACGCCGGTACTCCTGCCGCGCGAAAACCCTGTCCAGCTTCCGCTGACTGGCCTGCGACAGATCGGCACCCCGCCCGTCGAAGAACATGATGTCCACGGAATCCGGCACCCCGGGCGTCGTACGGATCATGATCCCGCCGGCACTGCCCCGCGCAGTCTGCTGCCGTGCCACGGGCAGCGGTACGTTTTCCAGGTCCCGTACGTCGATGGCGCTGGCCTGCAGCGCCGAGATGACCGCCCGCTTGAGCGCACGGGCACCGCGGGAGTGGTCGCGAGCCGTGGTGACGGTGGAACCCTTTTTCAGGGTCGTCGCATACGCGCCGGCGAGTCGCACGGCAAGCTCGGGCGTGATCTCCACGTTCAGGATTCCGGAGACGCCACGGGCACCGAACAGATGCGCCTGACCCCTGGACTCCCAGATCACCGAGGTGTTGACAAAGGCGCCGGCCTCGATGGTCTTGAACGGATAGACGCGCACATTGCCCTGGACGATCGATTCTTCACCGATCAGGCACTCGTCCCCGATGACCGCGCCGTCCTCGATCCGAGCCGCACGCATGATGTCGGTGTTCTTCCCGACGACGCAGCCGCGCAGATTGCTGTGCTGCCCGATGTACACGTTGTCGTGCACGACAGCCCTGTGAAGAAAGGCTCCGCTCTTCACGACCACGTTCGAGCCGACGACAGTGTGTTCACGGATTTCCACACCGGCCTCGACCTTGGCATAGTCCCCGATATACAGGGGCCCACGGAGAACGGCATCAGGATGCACCTCGGCGCCTTCGGCCACCCAGACGCCCGGGGAGATCTCGAAGCCGTCGAGCTCGACGTCGACCTTGCCCTCCAGGACGTCGGCCTGCGCCTTCACATAGCTCTCGTGGGTGCCGACGTCCTCCCAGTACCCTTCGGCGATATAGCCATAGATGGGCTTGCCTTCCTTCATGAGCTGCGGGAAGACGTCGCCGGACCAGTCCACGGGGACGTCGGCCTCGACATAGTCGAAGACCTCGGGCTCCATGACGTAGATGCCGGTGTTCACCGTGTCCGAGAAAACCTGACCCCAGGTCGGCTTCTCGAGGAAGCGTTCGACCTTGCCTTCCTCGTCGACGATCGTGATGCCGAATTCGAGCGGATTGGGCACACGCGTCAGACAGACCGTGACGAGCGATCCCTTTTCCTTGTGGAAATTGATCAGCTCGGTGAGGTCGAAGTCGGTCAGGGCATCGCCGGAGATGACGAGGAAAGCATCGTCCTTCAACGCCTCTTCGGCGTTCTTGACGCTTCCGGCGGTACCGAGTGGCTTCTCCTCATTGGCATAGCTGAGCTCCATTCCGAGCTCTTCACCGTCACCGAAGTAGTTCTTGACCAGGGAGGCCAGGAACTGCACTGTCACGACGGTTTCATTCAGCCCATGCCTTTTGAGCAGCCGCAGAACGTGCTCCATGATCGGCCGGTTGGCCACCGGCAGGAGCGGCTTGGGCATGCTTGAGGTCATAGGACGAAGGCGCGTGCCTTCGCCCCCGGCCATCACGACGGCCTTCATGTCGGAAGCGTCCTCCTCGAAGAGACGACTGTCTAGCCGACTTCACCCGTCCAGATTGTCCCGCACTTTTCCGCCGCGGGCCATCGAGCGCTACGGGCTCCCCAATCCGCGAGTTCAATCGGCCATGGCGTCCGCACGGACCAGGCGGCGGACTTGTACCACGTAGAGGACTCCTGCCCACCAGTACAGGGTTGTACCCCATCCGGCGAACGCCCATCCGAAAATAGCAGCGAGTGACGGGATCCACCCGCTGCCGTCGCTGAGCAGCAACAACGGGAAGGCGTACATCAGGTTGAACGTGGCAGCCTTCCCAAGGAAGTTCACCTGCGGTGGCGGATAGCCATGGCGTCTGAGGATGCCCACCATCACCAGCAGAAGCAGCTCACGCGCCAAAAGTGCAGCGGTCAACCAGACCGGCAGAATCTCGCGCCAGGTGAGGCCGACCAAAGTCGAGAGAATGTAGAGCCGGTCGGCCGCGGGGTCGAGTAGCCGGCCCAGGCTGCTGATCTGGTTCCAACGCCGCGCGAGCTTGCCATCCAGGTAGTCAGTGACGCCGCTCAGAGCCAGCACCAGAAGCGCCCAGCCGTCACTCTTGGGCCCACCGAACTCAGGCCTGAGAATCAGCCACAGGAACAGCGGCACGCCAAGGAGCCGCGCCATGCTGAGGATGTTGGGGATGGTGAGCACTCGATCCGTCTGGACGCGAGTCTCCTGGACCTCCACCCGGGGGCCTCCTGTGGGAAACGTACCTACGATGCCCCCTGACCCTACCTCAACACAAAAAAGCTCTGGCCCTCGGGCTGTATGCCCAAGAGCCAGAGCTCTAAAAGGAGTTCGGCGGCGTCCTACTCTCCCACAGGGTCCCCCCTGCAGTACCATCGGCGCTGTAAGGCTTAGCTTCCGGGTTCGGAATGTAACCGGGCGTTT
>NZ_JBSGVW010000032.1:0-119303 GCF_053608645.1 Streptomyces sp. NPDC055013 | reverse complement strand
CCCCGGCGTCGAGCGCCCGATGTTGCCCTGGCCCAGCAGCCGGTGCCCGCTGTCCAGGAGTCGGTGGTTCGTCGCTGCGTCGGTTCCTGTCGCCCGGCCACGTGCGGGGCGTTTCACCCGGGCGGTGCCGTCAGATGGATCAGGATGCCGCACACCTCGTCCACGATCTCCAGCGCCTCCGTCTCGTCCCCGCAGTCGCCCAGCTCGCGTGCCGCACCGCCGATCACGGTGGTGAGCACTCTCACCCGCACCCGGCCGGCACGCCGCTTCTCGTCGACCTCCAGGAGCCGGGCGTTGCGCCGTACCCACGCGCGGTCCCACTGGCGGCGCAGGGCGTCGAAGCCCGCGGGGCCGTCGTCCCCCGCGATGAGTCTGCCGAGCCGCCGGTTGTCCCAGGCACCCTCCAGGTACGCCCTGGCTCCCGCCACGAAGAGGGCGAGGGGGTCGTCCACGCCACGGCTCCGCTCGGCGGTCAGCGTGGCCGCGGTCCGGCGCTCCTGTTCCTCCCGGAACTCCTCCCAAAGGGCGAGGTAGAGCCCCCGCTTTCCGCCGTAGTGCTGGAAGAGGCTGCCCACCGGGATGCCGGAGCGCGCCGCGATCTCGGCGAGACCGGCGTCGGCGAAACCGCGTTCGGTGAACACCTCCAGCGCGGCGTCAAGAAGCGCACCGCGGACCGTTCGGTGCTGCCCGGTGGCCGGCTCCGGGTGGTCCATTCCCTCCTGCCCGTCCGCCGGCTGACGCAGCGCCTCGGTCCCGGCAGTCTCCACGATGCCGCTCACCCGCAATCCCCACCTTCCCCGGCGCCGTCGCGGATGGCGAGGGCGACCAGCAGTTCCAGGAGGTCGGCGATCCGGCGCGGATTGCGCCCGGTGCGTTCCTCGATCCGGCGCAACCGGTAGTGCGCCGTGTTGTGGTGCACCCGCAGCCGGTCGGCGGCCAGCCGCAGGTTGAGGTCGGCCTCCGCGAAGGCCCGTATGGTGGCCGCCAGCGTGTCGCCACGTCTGCGGTCCTCCTCCAGCAGCGCACGCACGCGGGGATCGACCAACTGCCGGGCGAGGTCGTCCGCGCGCAGCGCCAGGTAGTCGAACGGGGACAGACGCGGCAGTGCCGCCACCCCGCCCCCGCTCGGCACCAGGTCGAGAGCGGCCCGTGCCTCCTCGTAGGCGCGCGGCAGTTCGCCGGCGCCCTGGGCGACCGTGCTGATGCCCATGGACAGCATGGTTCCCTCTCGCCCGAGCCGTTGCTGCACCGCCTCGAAGTGGGCGCAGATGTCCTCCGCGTCCATGCCGGTGCGGACCACGGGCACGGCCACCACCTCACCGTGGCGTACGACTACCAGGGTCCGGCCGGCCCAGGGACCGGCCACGCCGATGGACGCGCTGGTCGCGTAGCCCTGCTCGGCCGAGGTGAGGTCGCCGGTGCGGGAGTCGCCGACGCACACCGCCACGACCGCCATCATCGGCGAGTGCCGTCCGATGCCGTAAGCCTGCGCCGCGGCGAGCAGCGGACCGCGCGTCGGTGCCGCGCCGGCCAGGAGCTGGTCCAGGAGATCCCGGCGCTCCCGGTCCGCGTCGGCCACCACATGCTGCTGGTACTCGACATAGGCCTGCGCGGCATGCGTGCTGGCGTAGTCGACGTACCGCATCAGCGGTGTGACGAGGGACAGCGCGGCCTGCTGCGCCTCGGCGGAGGTACCCGCGCAGTCCAGCAGTTCGTCCCACAACACCTGCCGGCCGACCCGGAAGGCACTGATCCAGTCCTCCAGGGCGAACCCCGCGCGTGCTCTGCGCATGGCAGCCGCACGGCTGAAGACCAGGTCTTCGGGGGCGATGTCCTGGTCGCCGGCCAACGCCGCCAGCTGCATCCGGTAGTGCGTGAGGACCTGGTCCCGAACGTCGTCGAAGAACCGCTCGTCCTGCAGCGCGTACGACGGGATCTCCGTGCGCATCACCGCGACGGCGGTCTTCGTCACGTCCTCGAGCCGGTCGTGGACGGTGTGCAGGATCCGGTGCCGCTCCCGGCTGAGGGGTTCGGAGAGTGCGGGGGCGCCCAGGGCGGGTCCGCGAGGCATGGCGCCGATGATCGCTGGCCTCCTCGTGTCCCGTCAACAGGCCCCGTGGGCGAGTTGCCGGGGGTGTTGGGCGTGGCGCACAAGTCGATGGCCGCGAAGTTGGGTGCTCGCACCCAATGTGCGCTCGGAAGGCGCCCACTTACTGTGACGCTCGCCCACCCCCCAGCACCTCGGAAGGGGCGTCACTCATGCTCGCGGTCGACGGTATCAGCGTGCGCTTCGGCGGGATCACGGCACTCGACGGTGTCGCGTTCACCGTCGAGCCGGGCACCGCCGTGGGGCTCATCGGACCGAACGGAGCCGGCAAGACCACCTTGTTCAACTGCCTCACCAGGCGCTGCACCCCTGATGCGGGGACGGTCCGATTCGAGGACGAGGACCTGCTCGCCCTCCCACCGCACTCCGTTGCTGGGCGGGGCATCGCCCGCACCTTCCAGAACCTGGGTCTGTTCCCACGCCTCACGGTCCGGGAGAACGTCATGGTCGGCGCCCACAGCCGGGGGCGTACGGGACACCTCGCGGCGGCGTTCCGGCTGCCCCGCGTCCGACGGGAGGAGAAAGAACTACGTGACCAGGCAGACGACTTGCTACGGCGTCTCGGTTTGGCCGATGTCGCCGGCCACCCCGCCTCCGGGCTGCCGTTCGGCACACTCAAACGCGTCGAACTCGCCCGGGCGCTCGCGGTACGGCCCCGGCTGCTGCTGCTCGACGAACCCGTCAACGGGCTCAGCCACGGCGAGGTCGACCAATTCGCGGATCTGGTCCGGTCGGTGCGCGAGGACTTCGACCTGACGCTCGTGGTCGTCGAACACCACATGGGGTTCGTGATGGGTCTGTGCGACAAGGTCGTGTGTCTCGACTTCGGGCGCAAGATCGCCGAGGGCTCGCCGGAGGAGATCCAGCGTGACCCTGCGGTCATCGAGGCGTACCTGGGGGTGGCGGCATGACGGAATCCACCACCGACAACACCGAGGCCGCACAGGCGAACGGGGAGGCGGACTTCCTGAAGGTCGCCGGACTGCATGCCGGATACGGCCAGGCCCGTGTGCTCCAGGGGCTCGACTTCTCCGTCGCACGTGGCGAGGTGTGCGCGGTCCTCGGGCCCAACGGCGCGGGCAAGACAACCACTCTGCGGGCCCTGTGCGGCATGGTCCGCGGACGCGGCTCCGTGACGTTGAACGGTACGGAACTGCTGGGCCGCTCGCCCGAGCAGACCGCACGTCTCGGAGTGGCTCACGTACCCGAGGGCCGGGGCACCTTCAACGACCTGACCGTGGAGGAGAACCTGCGCATCGGCGCCCACGTGCGCGTCGGCGGGTGGAAGCGCGGCCGCGCCGAGCGTGCGGGCGTGGCCGCCGACATGGAGCGCATCTACGGCTACTTCCCCAAGCTGCGCCAGCGGTCCCGCCAGACCGCCGGCAGCCTCAGCGGCGGTGAACAGCAGATGCTCGCCATCGGCAGGGCGCTGATGCTGCGGCCCTCGCTGCTGCTCCTGGACGAGCCGTCGCTGGGGCTCGCGCCGCTGGTCACTCGCGAGCTGTTCGAGATCGTCCGTGCCGTCAACGAGGAGGAACGCACCACCGTGGTCGTCGTCGAACAGAACGCTCAGCTCGCGCTGGATGTGGCGCACCGGGCGCACGTACTGGAAGCCGGCCGCCTGGTGCTGTCCGGACCGTCCCGGGAGATCCGCGAGGACGGGCAGGTCGCCGAGGTGTACCTCGGGGTCTCCGTCCGCTCCGGACAGGGCGGGTGAGCGCCGTGACCGAACTGCTCCAGCAAGTGGTGGAAGGGGTCGGCTCCGGTGCCGTCTACGCCAGCCTGGCGCTGGCCCTGGTGCTGATCCACCGGTTCACCGGAATCGTCAATTTCGCGCAGGGTGAGCTCGCCATGATCTCCACGTACGTGGCGTGGCAACTCGTGGCGTCCGGGATGCCGTTCTGGCTGGCACTGCCGGTGACCCTGGCGGTGTCCTTCGTCGGCGGCATGCTGGTCGAACGGATCGTCATCCGCCCGGTGCAGAACGCGCCCGAGCTGACGATGGTCATCGTCACGGTCGGTCTGTTCATCTTCGTCAACGCGATGGCCGGTCTGATCTGGTCGTTCACCGTGAAGGACTTCCCGCAGCCGTTCCCCGACGGCGGGATCGACCTGGCCGGGGTGCGCGTGGACTGGTCGAGCCTCGGCATCATCGCGGTGGTGGCCGTCGTGATGGGCCTGCTGTACCTGCTGTTCCAGCACACCTCCGTCGGCCTGGTGATGCGGGCGGTCGCCTGCAACCCCGCCTCCGCCCGCCTGTCGGGCATCAGAGTGGGCCGGGTGCTGATGCTCGGCTGGGGGCTGGCCGCGACAGTCGGCGCGGTGTCGGGCGTGCTCGTCGCCCCGCTGCTGTTCCTCGAGCCCAACATGATGGGCGGAGTGCTGATCTACGCGTTCGCCGCAGCCACCCTCGGGGGCTTCGACAGCCCGGTCGGAGCGGTCGTCGGCGGCCTGGTCGTGGGCGTGGCCGAGACGCTCGCCGGGGCGTACGTGGACGTGATCGGTGCCGATCTGAAGGTGGGCGTACCCCTGCTGATCATCCTGGCCGTGCTGCTGGTGCGACCCCAGGGCCTCTTCGGACGGGCGGCGGTGGAGCGCGCATGAGCACGATCGCCGCACCACTCGGCACCGACCGCGCCCGGCGCCTGCGGGCCGCGCTCACCGCGCTGCTCGCCGCGGGCGTCGCCGTCGGCGCACCGTTCTACTTCGCCCCCTTCCAGGTCTTCCAGCTGACCATGGTGCTGCTGTACGCCGTGGCGCTGGCCGGCCTGAACCTGCTGGTCGGATTCGGCGGGCAGATCTCCCTCGGGCACGGCGCGTTCTTCGCGGCTGGGGCCTACACGGCAGCGGTCATGCTCGACCGCTACGACACCGGCCACTCGGCCACGCTGCCGGTCGCGGCCGTCGGGTGCTTCCTCCTCGGCCTCGGTTTCGGCGTGCCCGCCCTACGGCTGCGCGGGCTGTACCTGGCCCTGGTCACGCTCGCCTTCGCGGTGTTCCTGCCACCGCTGCTCAAGCGGCTCGAACCGGTGACGGGCGGCTCGATGGGCCTGACCGTGGACAAGCTGCAACCACCCGCCTGGAGCGGGCTGGCCGAGGACCAGTGGACGTATTTCGTCGTCCTCGCCGTCACCGCGGTGGCCCTGCTGCTCGCCCGCAACCTGCTGCGGTCCCGGGTCGGTCGGGCACTGCTCGCGGTGCGGGACAACGAGAGCGCCGCGGAGGTCATGGGCGTACGTCTGTCGCTGCACAAGACCCTTGCCTTCGCGTGGAGCGCGATGTTCGCGGGCGTCTCCGGATGCGTCTACACCTGGGTGATCGGCTTCGTCTCGCCCGACTCGTTCAGCTTCGTGCTGTCCATCACGCTGCTGGCCGGCCTGGTGGTCGGAGGGCTCGCCTCACTGTACGGACCGCTGCTGGGCGCGGCCTTCGTGATGTACGTGCCGAGCGTGGCCCAGGACATCAGCGAGGCGGCGCCGGGCGTGGTGTTCGGCCTGCTGATCATCGCGGTGATGTTCGTGGCGCCTACGGGACTCGCCGGTCTGGCGGGCCGTGTCCGGGGCGTCGCCGTTCGCCTCACCCGCACCACCACTCCTGTCCCCGGCGACCGGGAGCCCGACGCCGAACCCTCCGCGCCTCCCACCCCGGCGGAGCCCGCACCTGTCGATGCCCAACCCGTGGGCGCACCGCCCCGCATGGAAAAGGAATGAATCACATGCGCATGACGACCACTGTGCGCGCGGCCGCGGCCGCGTCCGCCGCCCTGCTCCTCGCCACCGCCTGCAACAGCCAGCGCGGGCAGGACGACAAGGACGCCGCCGCCGACGGCGCCTGCCAGGGCCAGCAGACCACCGGCATCACCGACAAGACCATCAAGCTGGGCGGCATCTACCCCCTGTCGGGTCCGGCCTCCGCGTACGGCACGATCAGCAAGGGCGTGAGTGCCTACTTCAAGCACGTCAACGACAAGGGCGGCATAGACGGCCGCACCGTGGAGTTCACCGTCCGCGACGACGGCTACCAGCCGCCCAAGGCGGTCGAGGAAGCGCGCAGACTCGTCGAGCAGGAGAAGGTCTTCGCCGTCTTCCAGACCCTGGGCACCCCGTCCACGGCCGCCGTGTGGGACTACCTCAACAAGCGGAAGGTGCCGCAGCCCTTCGTCGCCACCGGCGCCTCCGTCTGGGGTACCGACGGCGACCACCCGTGGACCACCGGCTGGCAGCCCAACTACATCGCCGAGGCACGGGTGTACGCCAAGTACCTGAAGGAGGAGAAGCCGAAGGCGAAGGTCGCCGTGCTCTATCAGAACGACGACTTCGGCAAGGATCTGCTCGGTGGGTTCGAGGCGGCCCTCGCAGGCAGCGGCATCAAGGTGGTCGCCGAGGAGAGCTACGAGGTCACCGACCCCTCCGTCTCCGCGCAGATGACAAGCCTCGCCCGGTCCAAGGCGGACGTGCTGCTCAACGTCACCACGCCGAAGTTCGGCAGCCAGGCCCTCGCCGCCGATGCCAAGAACACCAAGTGGAACCCGCTGCACATCGTGAACAACGTGTCCTCGTCAGCCACCGTGCTCAAGCCCGTCGGATTCAAGAACGTCCAGGGAGTGGTCTCGGCGACCTACTTCAAGGACCCCGCCGACCCGCAGTGGGCCGACGACGCGGAGATGAAGACGTACCAGGAGGCGCTGCGCAAGTACGCACCCGACTCCGACCCGGCCAACCAGTTCAACGCCTACGGCTGGGCCGCCGCCTCCAGCTTGCACAAGGCTCTGGACGCGATGAAGTGTCCGACCAGGGAGGGGATGCGGGACGCGGTGCGCAACCTCAAGGACGTCAAGGTGGACATGCTGCTGCCCGGTGTCACCCTCTCCACCGGGCCCGATGACGCCTTCCCGATCGAGACGATGCAGCTGATGCGGTTCAAGGGCGAGCGGTGGCAGCTGTTCGGTGAGCCGGTGGACACCCGCAAGGAGTTCGGCCCGCTGGCGAAGTGAGCCGGCGGGGCGGCCCCGGTCGATGCCCTGACCTCTGAAAGGGTGTCGGCCGGTGGCCGCGACGCATTGGTCCTTCCGTGCCATTGGCAGACTGCTGGACCTGGGGAAACGGCACATCCGCGAACACGCCCGCACCGCGTACATCCATGTCAACCTGCCTGCCGTAGTCCCTCGCGCCCGCCACGCCGCGCCACGCCGCGGACAAGGCGCGTCCTCCGCCGGGATTCAATAGGCTGACATGGTCAGCAGGTCAACGTGCATTCGGGAACACCGAGCCACCGCCACGGACGCCGTCATGCCGATCACCGGCCGCGGTCAGGACCCGCGGCAGACCATCGGTGACCGTGTACACGGTTGCGTCCAGCGGTGGAGAAGCGGATGACGGAGCTCAGCGAAGGCCACGACGATCCGTTCGGCCTGCATCTCGCCGCCTTGGCGGTGCTCGACGATCGGGGGGTCGTCGTCGGATGGAACCGGCGGGCTCAGGAACTGCTCGGCCATCCGGACACAGCCGTGATCGGTCGCCCGGCACTCGAGGTTCTGGTCGATCCTCGTGATCGGCCGGCTGCCACCGAGGCCGCGGTGACCTGCAGAAGTGCCGGCGGCTGGTTCGGCGTCCTCACCTTGCGGCACCGCGACGGGCGGCTCGTGGAGCTGGGGCTCAGGGCCCAGGAGCTGTCACGCGATGGCCGGGACCGTGAGTGGTTTCTTGCGGGGGCACCCGCGGCTGACGTCCTGGAATGGCAAGGGGACCGCGCGGTTCTCGACGGGCTGTACCGCCAGTGCCCGATCGGTCTGGTCATCCACGGCCCCGACCTGAGGATTCTCCGGGTCAACCGGGCCATCGAACGCTTCACCGGCGTCCCGGCAGACGACTTTCAGGGGCTGCCCACCGGGCGGATGCTCCTCCCTGACGACGCACGCAAGGCTGTGGACCGGGTGCGCCAGGTGATGGAGACCGGAAGACCCCTGGTCTACTCCGAGCAGTTCGTTCGCCTGGAGCGGGACCCGGCACGAGAGCGGGTCGCGTTGGTCTCGTCCTTCCGGATGGAGGAGCCCTCCGGTCGTATCCTGGGTGTGGCCGAGTTGATCGAGGACATCACCGAACGTCATCGGGCACAGCGCCGGCTCGCGCTCCTCGACCAGGTCGGCAGTCGTATCGGAACCACTCTCGACGTGGCCGAGACCGCCCGGGAACTCGCCGAGGTGATGGTGCCTCACCTCGCCGACCATGCGTCGGTGGACCTGCTTGAGCCGGTGACTCGCGGTGAGGAACCGACGCGCGCCCTGGCAGGGCCTCTGGTGCGACTGGGGGCCTGCAGCGTCGGTGCCCAGCAGCCCGGCCCGCCCCACCCCCACGGCGAGCCCGTGGAGTTCGGGCCCGACACACCTCAGGCCGGATGCCTGGCCGAGGGACGACCTGTCCTGGAGCCGGTTCTCCCGCCCGACTGGTTCTCGGCGGTGGGCCATCAGGGGGCCCATGCTCCCGATCCGGGCACCCACTCCTTGATCGTGGTGCCTCTTGCCGCGCGTGGCATGGTGCTCGGTGTCATGACACTGTGGCGTTCACGCCGCCCCGATGCCTTCGAGGCGGACGATCTCACCCTTGCTCAGGAACTCGCCTCGCGCGCCGCCGTCGCCATCGACAACGCCCGGCGCTTCACGCAGCATCAGCAGACCGCGTTCGCGTTGCAGAGCAGCCTTCTGCCCCGGGCGATTCCGGATCAGTCGGCTTTCGAGGTGGCCCTGCGGTACCTGCCGGCCAGCGCGGGCCCAGGCCTTGGCGGCGACTGGTTCGACGTCATTCCCCTGTCCGGGGCCCGGGTCGCCCTCGTCGTCGGCGACGTGGTGGGGCGCGGCATCCATGCTGCCGCCACCATGGGCCGGCTGCGCACCGCGGTCCATACGCTCGCCAGCCTCGACCTGGAACCGGACGAGGTCCTCTCCCGCCTCGACGACCTGGTCAACCTGGTGGCGGCCGAACAGGAAGCAGTCGGCGAACGGCCCGTGGGTGAGCAGGTCGTGGGAGCCACGTGCCTGTACGCCGTGTACGACCCGGTCTCCGGACGCTGCTCTGTGGCCCGCGCCGGTCATCCACCGCCGGTGGTGACCGCTCCGGACGGGCAGGTGGCTCTGCTCGACCTGCCCGCCGGCCCACCGCTCGGCCTGGGCGGCCTGCCGTTCGAGGCCCGGGACATCGAACTGGCCGAGGGCAGTCTGCTGTGCCTGTACACCAACGGAATCATCGGTGAACGCCACATCGATGCCGACGTCGGCCTGACGAAGCTGTGTGCAGCGCTCACCCGCCCTGCCGACACGCTGGAACGGACATGCCAAGCAGTGGTCGACGCGCTGGTCCCCTCGCTCCCCAGTGACGACGTCGTATTGCTGATCGCTCGCACCCGCATGCTGCCCCCGGAGAACGTCGTTTCCTGGCATCTACCCCCGGAGCCTGCCAGCGCCGCCCGGGCCAGGGCATTGACCTCGGCCAAGCTGACCGAATGGGGTCTGGAGCACCTGGCGTTCACCACCGAGTTGATCGCCAGCGAACTGGTCACCAACGTCTACCGCTACGCCGACGGTCCCGCGACCCTACGGCTGATCCGTGAACGGAGCCTGGTGTGCGAGGTCAGCGACACCAGCCACACCTCACCACACCTGCGCCGCGCCCGTACGACCGACGAGGGCGGGCGCGGGCTGTTCCTGGTGGCCCAGATGACCGAACGGTGGGGCACCCGCTACACCCGCGAGGGCAAAACCGTGTGGACCGAACAACCGCTGACCGGCACGCCGGCCTGACCAGTCACCACCACCGCTCGGATCCGGGCGGGTGCGGTGCCCCGGACACGGTTTCCCTCATCGGCGTGTGATTCATCACAGGACGTTAGGTTGTGCACAATTTAATTGCTGGCTAGGTTTTGGGAATCAACGGCACTGTCACAGGGAGGCAGCACCATGGATCCCGTCCGCTATGAGGATTACCGACCCGTCGAACGCCCTTCATACCAAGCGGAGTTGGAAGCGGTCGTCGCACAGGTGGCACAGCGCACCGGTGCCTCGGTCGAGCGCGAGGCCGTCGGCCGCGCCGTCCGCACCGCCCACGGAAAGACGTACGGACTCCTCAAGGCCACCGTCACGGTCGGTGACAACCAGGGCTTCCACGGGCAGGGCGTCTTCGCCCGGCCCACCGTGTACGACGCCGTCGTCCGCTACTCCAACGGTCTGGGCCACCAGCGTCCCGACCACCAGCTGGGCGCAGCGTGCGGGATGGGCATCAAGCTGTTCGGGGTCCCCGGCCGGTCACTGCTGACCGATGAACCGGACGCCGGTACCTTCGACCTCAACCTGATCAACAATGACGTCTTCTTCGCGAACACCGCCCACGACTACATGGTCATCGAGGAGCTGTTCGCGGAGCTGCCCGAAGGCCTGGCGAACCCCGCCCGCCGCAAGACCTGGATGGCGGAGTTCCTGACCCGCCGGAGCACGCTCACCGATCCCGACGGCTGGCTGTGGGACGAACTGTTCGCCATGCTCTCGTTCACCACCGTCCCGCGCAGGAACCTGCTGTCGTACACCTACAACAGCATGGGGGCCTTCCGGTACGGCGACCACATCGCGAAGATCCGCACCGTGCCGGTGGCCGAGTCCCTGGCCGCCCTCACGCACCAGATCGTGGACGTGCGCGCGGACAACGAGGCGTTCCGCCGCACGCTGGTTGCCGAGGCCGCGGAGCGCGACCATTCCTTCGAGCTCCAGGTGCAGCTCAACACCGATCTGGCGCGCATGCCGGTGGACAACACCTCCGTGACGTGGCCCGAAGAGTTGTCCCCCTGGGTGACCGTCGCCCGTGTGGACCTCCCGCGTCAGGACATCGGCGGGGAGGACAACGTGGCGGCCGCCGACGCCACGTCGATCACACCGTGGCGCTCCCGAGAGGAGCACCGGCCCATCGGCGAGATCCAGCGGGTGCGGCAGGAGGTGTACCGGCGCTCGTCCATCGAGCGGCACCGCATCAATGGACAGCAGCGGAGTGAACCGGTCAGCAGCGCGCACCTGCTCGGCTGAGCCGGCCGAGCAGGCTGGCGGGCCCTACCCCTGCTCGGGAACGGCCATCTCGCCCAGCAGCGACCAGTCGTCCTGCGGAATGTTCGCGTTGACGATGCGGGGTGTCTCGGTCAGATGGGGCGGCAACGTCTGCTGCGCGGCCCTGAAGTGCGCCGACTGCACGTGAGCCGCGCCGGCTTCGTCATCGCGGAAGGCCTCGACCAGGACGTACTCCGTGGGGTCCGTCACGCTTCGCGACCAGTCGAACCAGAGGCAGCCGGGCTCCCGGCGCGTGGCTTCGGTGAAGTCGGCGGCGATGTCCGGCCACCGATCGGCATGCTCGGGACGGACTCGGAACTTGGCGGTGATGAAGATCATCAGCCTTCGTGTCTCCTCGGACGTATGTCGTCTCGGTTGCGGTCCGGCAGCAGATGTCGGAGGCCGGCGCGTGCGGATGCGTGGCGACAGGATCGTACGACGTCAGCCGCGCATGGGCAGTTCACCCGCGCCAGGGAAGTGCATGAAGCAGCACATCGTTCGGCTGCCCCCACGGTCGGTGATCAGATCACCGGGATCTTCACGAAGCGCGTCGCCGTCGCGAACTCCGTCTCGATGCGGGCCGCCGTGGCACGGAGTTGGGGGAGGAGGTCGGCGATGCACTCTTCCGGGGTGCGGCGGCTGTTGTGCATCGCCACGTTGACGGCCGCCACCACCTTCCGGTCGCGGTCGTGCACCGGTACGGCGATCGAGCGCAGTCCTTCGTCCAGTTCGCCTTCGTTCAGCGCGTAACCCTGCTCGGCCACCTGGTCCAGCAACTCCTCCAGCCGCCCGCGATCGGTGATCGTACGGCCCGTGAGGCGCTCCAACGGGCCGACGCGATCAAGGACATCCCGGCGCTCGGCAGGCGGCAGTCCGGCGAGGAGCACGCGTCCCATCGAGGTGGCGTAGGAGGGAAACCGGGTGCCCACGGTGATGTTGACACTCATGACGCGGTAGGCGGGGACGCGAGCGGTGTACCGGATGTCGCTTCCCTCCAGCACCGCCATGGAGGCGGAATCCTGAACCCGGGCCGCCAGGGCGCCGATGTGGGGCTCGGTGAGCTGGGCGAGCGAGGTCCGGGACATCGGTGGGAAGCCCAGCTCCAGGACACGCGGGGCGAGCCGGTAGCGACGGTCCTCGGCGACGACGTACCCGAGGTGTTCCAGCGTGATCAGTACGCGCCGGGCCGTGGCCCGGGGCAACCCCGTCGCCTCGGCCACACCGGTGGTCGACAGGGAATCGTGGCCCGGGCCGAAGGCTGTGATCGCAGCGAGGCCGCGGGCCAGCGACTCGACGAACTCGCGCCCGATGACCTGCTTCGACGTACCGGTCCAGGTCGCCGTCCCGACCGGCGGCTCCGACGTGGGGACGGGGATGCGGCGCAGGGCCTCCTCCATCCGCGCCACCGTTCGCTGAAGCCCGGGCAGGGTGGCGTCACGCAGAGAGGCCATGGTGTGCCGACTGGTGTGGCTGACCACGCTGACGCCGCAGACCCGGCGCCCACGCGGGTCGCGTACGGCGACGCCGAGCGCGAGCAGACCCCCGGCGATCCGCTGGTCGTCCTCGGCCCAGCCACGCCGCGCGGCCTCGGCGCAGACGTCCGGGGAGAAGAGTGCCCGCGGATCGCCCCCGGGAGGTTCGGCCGGGAATCCGTGGATCGTCGGCAGGGCCGGTTCCTCGTACCACTCGGCCCAGGTGTCGGGGGACCAGTCGGCTGCCATGAGCGCCCCGGGCGCGGCCCGTTCCACTGGCAGCAGATCTCCGATGCCGAAGCTGAAGATTCTCGCCCGGCGGTGTTTGACCTGGTGGATCATCCGCAGGCCGGTGCCGTCCGGAACGGTCAGCGACACCGACTCGTCGAGCTGGTCGGCGAGTTCGCGCACGTGCGGGCCGAGGACCTCGGGGATGCGTACGGCGTCGAGGTAGGCGTTGCCCAGTTCCATCACGCCGGGCAGGACCGTCACGTCACGGCCGTCGAGCCGTACGTATCCCATGTGGGCCAGCGTTGCGGCGATCCGGTCCACTGTGGACCGGGCCAACCCGGTGGAGTACGAGAGGTCGCGAAGGCTCAGCGTGCCGCCTGCCTCGGTCAGCGTCCGCAGCACGACGACCCCGCGGACCAGCGGGGTGATGGCCTCGGCCGGTGCCACCGGGGCGGAGGGTGAGCTGATGAGGCTGGTCATGGGCGCTCCGTGGGTCGATGGCGGATGGGGACGGGGCCGGCGGCGGGTCGGGGCTGATGGCAGCGACCCTAACGGCCCGGCCAACGGGTGGGCCGGGCCGGGCTGATGAGCCTCCGAGTCCCTCGGCGGGTGTGCCACAGGACCCCGGGTTCGTCCGCCGGTGGTGGCCGGACCGGCCCGGGGCCGTGCGGCACCGGGTCAGTCGGCGGAACCCGCCAGTGCCGGTTCGCGCTTGGCTGCCGTGTCCTGCCTGCCCCGCCGAGCCAGCGGGACCAGCGAGATCGCGACCGCGGCGAGCACGGCGGCCACGGCGAAGGTGGTGAAGCCGAGCTCCGCGTTGCCGCCCGCGATCACCATGCCGCCGAGCCAGGGGCCGACGACGGCGCCGGTGCGGCCCACTCCGGTGACCCAGCCGAGACCGGTGGCGCGCTCACCCGGCGCGTACAGCCGTGCCGTGGAGGCGTACACCATCACCTGGGCGCTGAAGAGCCACACACCGGTGATGAAGACGACCACGTAGGCAACGCTCAGCGGCAGTTGGGCGCGCAGCAGGAAGGCACCCGCTGCGGTGAGGAGGAACCAGATCGCCGAGACCTTGACCGGTCCGAAACGGTCCGCCGTACGGCCCGCGATCAGCATCCCGACGATACCGCCGGCGTTGATCACCATGAGGAACGTGATGGAGGAGGAGAGCGAGTAGCCGGAGGCACGCATCAGTTCGGGCAGCCAGGTGGAGACGCCGTAGACCAGCAGCAGGCCGGCGAAGGACGCGATCCACAGCAGCGGAGTCGCCAGGCGGGTGCCGGGAGCGAAGAGGGCGCCGATCGCGGCCATCCGTCCCTTGGCTCCGGCAAGAGGCACCTCGGCGGCACCCGGTCGCTCCAGTCCGTACCGGTCGGCGACGGCGTACGCCTGCTCCGAGCGGCCCTTCGCGAAGAGCACACCGGGGGACTCGGGCAGCCACTTCATCACCAGCGGCAGTGCGATGACGGCGGGGAGCGCGCCCGCCCAGAAGACCCAGCGCCAACCGTGGTCAGGGGCAACGGCCAGGCCGATGCCCGTCGCGGCCATGCCGCCCGCGTGGTACGAGGTCATCATCACGCCGGTGGCCAGCGCCGCCCGACCCGGCGGAGCGAACTCCGCCACGAGGGCCAGCCCGATGGGCATCAGACCGCCCAGCCCCAGACCCGATATGAAGCGACCTGCGCCGAACACCGTGGCGTCGGGCGCGACCGCGCACAGCGCCGACCCCAGGGAGAACAGCAGGATGCTGCCCGCGACCAGGGGCTTGCGGCCCAGCCAGTCGGTGAGCGTGCCGGTCGCAAGAGCGCCGATCAGCATGCCGAAGGTGGTCCAACTGCCCACCGTGCCCGCCGTCGAGGGGGAGAAACCGAGGTCCGGGTCATCGAGGAGGTGCGGCATGACCGCGCCGTAGATATTGACGTCCATGCCGTCGAAGAAGACGGCGAGCCAGCACAGCGCGATGACCGGGGCCACGGCTTTGAACGAGCGGGTCGGCGGGGACGCGGGAGGTGCCACTGGATGCTCACTTTCTGTCACATCATCGTGATGAGCGAGGCGGGGACGTGTCTCGGCTCAGGTGCGGGCGGACCGCTGCGGCCTCCGGCTCGGTGGGGCTGGAGAAGGGCTCACCGTCGCGGCTGTGTGCGACGGGTTGCCCGCCTGGTGAAATTTGGTTCAGTTTTGGTGCGGAGGAGTCTGCGGTTGGCTCGGAGGCCTGTCAACCGTTCCGGAGTACAGCGGCCGGATGTGCAGGATGCGGTGATCTTCAGGCAGAGGGAGCCGAGAGTGCGGGCTGCACCGAGCCGCGATTTGCGCGTGCGACGGCTGCGAGTGGCTCAGCCGGAGGAGGCGCAGTGGGAGGGGCGCAGTGAGTGGGCGCAGTGGGAGGGGGCGTAGTGAGGGGAGGAAGAGACTGTGGGCATGAGCCCATCGCGTCCGCCACGGGTCTCACAGCCCGCCCGACACCAGGGTGCCGTCGCGGCGATCCCGTGGGGCCGTCCGCCTACGGGCGGCCCGATCTCGTAAGCAAACACCCCGAGGCGCCGTCCCTGGGTGCCCAGTCCAGCAGCACCCTTCCACCTCAGGCGCCGCAGAACTCCGCTTCCAGTACCGCGTGCTCCAGGGCCTCTTCTCCCCAGTCACCGTTCCTGTTCACCGTGAGCACGTGCTCACCGTCGCGGGTCGCAGCTGCCCTGGACAGGGAGCCGGGGACCTGGCCGCCGTGGACCCAGACGGTCACTCCGCAGGACAGCCTGTCGGAGCGGATGCCGAGACCGTACGTGGCGGTGGCTTTCGCTGTCCCGCCCGTGCTCGCTCGCCCGGGTGGGACCTCCTCGCCATCGATGGGAACGCCCGTGAGTATCTCCTCCATCTGCTCGGCCGGAAGCAGTTCTCCTCGCAACAGAGCTCCGAGGAACCGGTTGAGGTCGGAGGTCGTCGAGATGATCTGGCCCGCCGCTCCGGCCACCGACGGGTTGAACTCGGTGACGTCGTGGATGGCCGCGTCCGGGTCGTCCTCGTAGAGCTTGGAGTAGTGGCGGGCGTGGGGGCCGGGTACACGCGCCGAAGTGCCGGGCACTGTGGTGGCGCGGAGTTTCAGCGGCTTGATGATCTGCTGCTGGACCTGGGAGGCGTAGCTGTCTCCAGTCGCCCGCTCGATGACCATGCCGGCCAGGATGTAGTTGGTGTCGGAGTACTCCCAGCCCTCGCCCGGAGGGAACACGGGGGCGTGGGAGAGGCCGATCCCCACGAGCTCTTCAGGGGTGGCCCGTCGTACCGGTGGGTGAGGAACGGCTTGCCGGTGAACCTGGCGAGAAAGCCGGCGTCGCGGTTGTAGTTGAAGATGCCGCTGGTGTGGTTGAGCAGGTGGCGGACCGTGATGGTCCGGCCGTCGTTGCCGTTGCCTCGGACCAACCCCGGCAGCCAGTGCTCGACGCTGTCGTCGAGCGAGAGGGCACCCTCGGCGTCGAGCCGCAGCAGCACCGTGGCAGTGAATGTCTTGGTGAGACTGCCGACCCGGAAGCGGTTGACCGGCCGGCGCGGCTCTCCCGTTTCGACGTCCGTCACACCCGACTCCCCGAACCACCGTCCCCGGGCGTCGGTGACCTGGGCGAGCGCGCCGGGTGTCCCCGCCGCCGTGATCGCGTCCAGCGCCGCCTGTGCTGCGACATGTGCCTTACGGGCACCGGCCGGCCGATCGGCGGAGCCCGGCCCGGCCACGGCAGTGCTCCCGGCGCAGGCCACGAGAGCCCCAGCCGGCACGAGGACGGCCAATCGACGCCGTACGGAGCGACGACCCGGACCGCGTTCGGGACCGTATCCTTTCGAGCCGGGCCCTTGGGGGACGCTCCTTATCGACAACTTCGATAACCACTTGCTGGCTGCCACTCGTGTTCCCCCTGTCCGCCGATGCCCGGCGCTTTTGAACGCGACAGGCCATGCCGTCGCACGTCCCGCCTTCCCTGTTCACCAGTCAACCCGCGCCGCACGGCACCGGGCATCGGGGATCACACCCACCGACCTCAGGGCCTGCCCTGAGTCTCCCCGGAGATCGACGCGGCGACCGGGCTGGCACTCCTTGTTGCGCAGGGGACCGTGCGTGGTGCTGCCTGCCGGAAAAGCTGCAATCTCATGGGCGTGGTGCGCGGGCGCGCCGCTCCAGCCATGTCGCGGCGAGGCTGGTGAGTGCGAGGAGTGCGCCGCCGGCGAGCAGGTAGAGGACGTGCTCCTGCCAGCCGGTGAGCCAACTGCCGGGGCCTATCGGCGACTCCCACCATGCGGCAAAGGTCAGGCCGACCACCGCTCCGACCAGGAACGGCCAATTGCGCCGCCACCAGGTGGTGTCGGCATCGCCCGGATCGACGGTGACCGAGGGTTCGGGAACCGGACGTCGGGCCGCGAGATGGTCCTGGAACTCGGCATGCCTGAACTGGTAGACGGGGCCGACCGCGCGCAGCAGCCCCAGCCGGTGAGCGTCGTCGAGGAACCTCATGAGCCGAAAGGGCAGATCGCGGTGCCGGGCCGCGTGGATGACCGTCATCGTGTAGGCCAGCCAAGCGCGCTGTCCGGTGAACAGGCCGACACAAATCGCGATGGACACCCATGCCAGGGCCCCAACGGCCAGATCGTCGACCCCGGGATTCTGCCAGAGCGTCATGGCGAACAGCAGACCCGCCGTGCCCACACCGCCGATCAGCCGGAGCAGCGCGGCATCACGATCGGCTCGCAGCGAGCCCAGAGGAGTGCCTGAGCGGTTCTCCCCCAACGCGATGTCAGCCCAGAGCAGGAAGCCCATCCCCATTCCTGTGAACGCGCCCATCACCAGCCCGTATACGAGGTTCGACACCACCGAGGCCGACCACGCGGGCGGCGGCTGCGCCACAGTCGCCCAGACCGCCCCCACGAGCGATGCCAGTAGCCCGCAGAGGCTGCCTCCCAAGCAGCCAAGGAGTGCACCGCCGAACACCCGACGTCGGAAACGAGCGCGGCGGATACTGTGGACGAAGCGGACGTACCGTGGCTCCGCACCCAGTGCGTTGTTCGCGAAGTACAGGCCGAACACCCCGAGGGACAGGCCGACGGCTCCGCCGCCCAACGCCTTGGCAACGGGACTGTTCTCACCTGTGCCGTGGGTGAGCACGCCGCCCGCCGCGCCGGCGATCGCCAACATGGCCGTCCACGCGATCAACTGCACGATCGGCAGGATCCGACGGGACACCGTCAGTTCGGCCAGGTCCCACCAGCGGAGATCGCGGCCACCGTTGGCCTCCGGCGGACCCGAAGTGGCCGATGCCCGCCGCGCGAGGCACCAGGAGAGGTACTCCAGCCAACGCCGTACCGCATCCGGGTCGTGGCTCTGACGCGGCCGCAGTTGATCGGGACTGCCGGGCGAGGGCGGATTCTGTTCCAGGAGGGCAGGGATGAGACGGTCGAGCAGATGACCCCGTAGCGCGGCCGGAGTGGCGAAGCGGCCGGATTGCAGGAGCTCGGCGGGAGACTTGTTGCCCACTGCGTAGGTCGCGCGCAGCAAGCCGAGGTCCAGCGGGGTGGTGACTGCCTCGGCGACGATGGTGAGCGGGTCGGTCCGCGGACCGGGGTCTTCCAAGCCGGAGAGCAGGATCTCCCACTCGGTGGTGAGGGGAGGGGCAAGATGCCTGCGCAGATGAATGGCAGCCGCCTGCGCGGTGAGGGGTTCCGGCTCGATGACCGTCGCAGTCCTCAGCACGCTGCCGTCCTCCTGGACGGCCTGCGCAAACTCGTCGGTTCGGCACGTCAGGATCAGCGGCTGCCGGGTGGTGAGGAGCGTGCCGAGCGTCCGGACGACCATGGCCCGCGCCGCGTCGGGCAGTTCGTCAAGGCCGTCCAGTACGGGCAGCACATGGCCCCCGGCCGTCAGCCGACGGGGGATGTCCGGGCCGAGCGCGGCGATCTGAGGGTAGCTTCGCCCCACCTCTACGGCTATCCACATGGTGAAGTCGGACAGGTAGGAGGGATTCCAGCTGGAGGCGGAGACCAGCACCGGTACGGGTACCGCGTCGTTGTCGGCTCCGGGCTCCAGCAGACTGAGCATGAGCTGCATGCACAGTGTGGTCTTGCCTACCCCGGCGCCGCCGGTGACGACCAGCCTCCGCTGAGGCAACCCAAGGAAAGTGTCGGCGAGTTCGGCTGCCTGCCGCCGTGCCTCGTCATAGGTCGACGCACCAGCCAGGAACACCTGCCCGTGGCCGTCGTCCCGCGACGTCAGACGCCACACCACCGGCATCGGGTACTGCCCGTCCTGGTCTCGTCGACGGGCCTCGTCGCTCCAGCGCTCCCGCACAGCGGCGGAAAGCTCGCGCTTTGCTTGCGCCACCGTCTCCACCGACGAGGCAGCAGCGCGTCCGATCGAGCGCCGGTGCCACACGAGCAGAGCCACAGCGAGGGGTACCACGGCGAGTAGCGCCGACAGCACGCCGGACAGATCTGCTGCGGTCCCCAGATCCTTGGCCAGCAGAACCGCTGTGAGCAGCAGTACGACCAGCCCCAAGCCGATGACACCGGCCGCATAAAAGGCGGCACTCCACCCCCGTCTCCCCATCCGCTCATGGTGGCAGCCCGGAACGACCCGAGGGGAGTACTCGGGTCCCGTTCCACCGGCATCGAGTTGGAGGTGGAGAGCGAGCGAAGTGGCCGCGCGATGCACCGACTGCCCGGTCGAGCCGATGGCTGCGACCGGGCATCTCGCCGGTGCGGCCTCAGTCGGCGGCCGCTCCCTGGAAGCGTCCGACCCAGTACGCCGTGCGATCCAGGTACGCCGTCTGTGCGGCCTCTCCCGTCTGCCCGTACGCCCCTCTGTACGTCTGGTAGCCGTGCCCGGCCGGCGGGGTGGAGTCGGCCGGCTCGATGGAACTCCCTTCGTGCCACTCGTTGAAGGAGGTGACCGACACCCAGGTCGGCGACCCGCCGATCGCCGGATCCAGGGCGTTGGACCACTGCCGGTCGTACGCCGCGCCATCGGCGCGCTCCACGGTGGGGGTTGCGTTGCCCGGCACCGCCCGGTCGTCGATGTAGCCCGGCGCGACGGACGGGGACCAGATCAGGCCGTGGGCGCGGGCGTAGTCGCCGGCCTGCTTCCAACCGGGAGCCGTGGCGCCCGCGATGCCGTCGTAGGTGTACATACCGGAGAAGTGCGCGATCTTGGTGGTGTCCGTGGTCTGGGCGAGGACGATGCTCGTGTCGGTGACCTGGTCCAGTGCCGTCCAGTCGGTGATGTCGAGGCTCTGGAAGACGTAGAACGCGCCCTTGCCTCCGTGGTCCGCCGCGCGGTGGAAAGCGGGGTGACTGCCGTAGGTGCGGTTGATGTACTGGATGTCGGCGGCCGTCGACGCCCCGGTGCGGCCCGAGTACGGCTCCAGATGCCAGGCCACTTGGATGCCCTGCTCCTGGGCAGCGTCGAGTACGCCGCGCGCGAGCCGGTCCTCGTAGCTGCCCCGGCCCCACCAGCTGTGGACGATCACGGCGGCGCCCGACCGGGCGACCCACTTCATGTGCTGGTCGACTGCGCCGTCGAAGTCACCGGAGTCGTACGGGCCGAGTGCCGGGTAGAGGTCGGCGCCGATGCCGTCGGGTGGCGTGTGCCCGCCCTGCTGCCAGTGCCGCCAGCCGCCGTTCACCGCCGGGCTGCCGTACCAGGGGTAGTAGAAGAGGTGGACGTCGTCGGACAGGGTCCCGGCGGTGGGTTCGGCGCCGAGGCTGAAGGTGTCGATGTCGAACAGGGCTCCGCCGCCTCCGGTGAAGCGCAGGATGAGCGGGCCGGACGCGGAACCGGTCAGGTTCGTGGTGACGGTCGTGAAGGTTTCCCAGCCTCCGGTGACCGGTACCGTCACCGAACCGAGCAGGGTGCCGTCGGCCGAGCCGGACCGGATCTCGATGGTGCCGCCCGCGCCCGCGGAGGACACTTTCGCCGAGAAGGTCTGTGCCCCCGCGGTGGTGACCTCGGAGTAGCCCGCCCAGTCCCCGGTCTCGATGTAGCCGAGCGTCAGTCCGCCGCTGGCCGGGGCGTGCGCGGCCACCTGCACACCGGAGCCGGAGCTGTACGACTCGGCCTCGATCTGTCCGTTGCCGGCCGGCACCGAGCAGTTGGCCGTCGCCTGCCCGGCGGCGTACCGCACCCCGCCCAGCAACACTGAACGGAAGGCCGGGTCGGCGTAGGACTCGCTGGTGTGGCCGAGCCCGGTGTAGAAGGATCGGCCCGTGCCCTGGCTGTGGCACCAGGTGATGGGGTGGTCGGCGCCCATCGAGCCCCCGCTGTAGGTGCTTTCGTCCAGTGCCTGGAGGACGCGCACGTTGGGGCGGGGGTTGGCGCGGTAGTTGTACCACTCGTCGGTGCGGGTCCAGGTCGCGCCCAGGTGGGCGGTGGCCGGGTGGGTCCGGTCCTCGTTGCGGATCGTGGCCCGCTGGATCGCCGGGTGGCTCTGGAACCGGGCGCCGACGAGCTGTCCGTAGTAGGGCCAGTCGTACTCGGTGTCGGCCGCAGCGTGTACGCCGACGTAGCCGCCGCCGGAGTCGACGTAGGACTGCAAGGCGTTCTGCTGCGCGGAGTTGAGGACATCGCCCGTGGTGTTGAGGAACACCACGGCCTCGTAGCTCGCGAGATTCGACGCGGTGAACGCCCCGGCGTCCTCGGTGGCCGTGACGGTGAAGTCGTTCTGCCCGCCGAGGGTGCGCAGGGCGTCGATGCCGGCCGGGATCGCGTCGTGCCGGAAGCCGGCCGTCTTGGAGAACACCAGGACCTCGAAGGCCGCCGCGTGCGCGGTGCCGGCCGGGGTGATCAGGGCGCCGAGCAGGCCCAGCGCCAGGGCCGCGGTGCAGCGGCGCAGCCGCCGCATCAGGATGGTCATGGTCATCGCCCCTTTCGCGCCGCGGAGGCCGACGAGTTGAGCGTGAAGGTGTCGACGTCGAACAGGGCCCCGGAGCCTCCGGTGAAGGAGAGGAACAGCGGGCCCGATCCAGCGCCGTTGAGTGTGGTGCCGACGGTGGTGAAGGTGTCCCAGCTGCCGGTCACCGGCACGGTCACGGAGCCCAGCAGTGGACCGGTCTGCGAGCCGGAGCGGAACTGGAGGGTGCCGCCGGCCCCGGCCGAGGAGACCCGGGCGGAGACGGAGGCCGCGCCGGCGGTGGACACGGAGGTGTACCCGGCCCAGTCGCCGTTGTCGATGTACCCCAGCGTCAGACCACCGCTGGCCGTACCGTGCGCGGCCGACTGCACACCGGAGGCCGAACTGTACGACTCCGCCTCCCACGGCGTCGTCGTGGTGGAACCGGAGCCGAGGGTGAAGGCGTCGACGTCGAACAGATTGCCCTGCCCGGTGGGGCCGCGGAACACCAGGAACAGCTCGGTGGTGCCGGCGGGCGCGCCGGACAGGTTGGCGGTCACGTCGGTGAAGGTGTCCCAACCGCCGGTCACCGGCACCGTCACGGTGCCGAGCAGCGTTCCGGTGGCGGAACCGGCGCGCACCTGCAGAGTGCCGCCCGCGCCGCCGGACGCCACCCGGGCGGTGAACTTCGCGGCACCTGCGAGGACGTACGGCTTGAACGAGATCCAGTCGCCGTCATCGGTGAAGCCGACCGTCTTGCCGCCCTCGGCCGTGGCGTGATTGGCGATCTGGATGCCGGACTGGGCGCCGAAGTGCTCGCCCTGCCGATGACGCGGTTGCAGGGTGCGCACGGAGTGCGTGGTCAGGCCGCCGGCGTCCGTGTACTCGGCGTCGAAGACACCGTACAGATTGGCGGCGCTGTCGTGTTCGCCGTCCGCGGGCACGGTGAGGTTGCCCTCGCAGCCGTTGGTGGAGGTGATGGCGTGGGTGTGGCTGTCATGGCCGAGGAGATAGGTGACCTTCACCTTGGAGCAGTCGGCGGTGCCGTCCTCGGGGTCGCTGACCTGCACCTTGAACGGCACGGTGTCGCCGAAGGCGAACGGCTGCCCGTCCAGGGGCTGTTGCAGCGTCACGGTCGGCGCGGTGTTGCCCGCGGTGACCACCAGGCTCGCGGTGCCGGTCAGGCCCTCCGGGTCACGGACCGTGAGGGTGGGCCGATAGGTGCCCGCGCCGGTGTATGTGTGGCTGGGGTTGGCCTGCGTGGACGTGGTGCCGTCGCCGAAGTTCCAGGAGTACGTCAGCGTCCCGCCCTCCGGGTCGGAGCTGCCCTGGGAGGAGAACCGCACGGTCAGCGGCAGGGCGCCGGAGGTGCGGTCGGCGGACGCCTTGGCGACCGGGTTGCGGTTGCTGCCCGCGATGTACTCGATGCGGAACAGGGCCGAGTTGTTGCTGCCGGTGCCGTAGTCCAGGACGTACAGCGCGCCGTCGGGGCCGAAGTCGGTGTCCATCACCTGGGTGCCGTTCCAGGGGACGTCCTCGATCGTCCCGTAGGACCCGTCGCTCTCGACCTCGATGGCCTTGATCCACTGGCGCCCGTACTCGGCGGCGAAATAGCGGCCGTCGAGGGACTGCGGGAACTTCACGGTGGAGGTCGAGTTGGGGTCGTAGCGGTAGACCTCGCCGCCCATCGGGGACTCCGAGCCGCCGCCGAACTCGGGTGGTGAGCCGTCCAGGCCGTACTTGATCCAGCTAGGCCTGGCAGGGGGCAGCTGCGCCTGCCCGGTGTTGCGGAAGGAGTTGTTGGCGGGCCCGCCCGCGCAGTTGTACTTGGCCGCGGAGGGGCCGCTCGGGAAGGTGTACTCGTTGTACGTCTCGCCGGTGGTGTTGGTGCCGGTGCAGTACGGCCAGCCGTAGTTGCCGGGCGAGGTGATGCGGTTGAACTCGACCTGGCCGCCCGGTCCCCGGTTGGGGTCGGTGCCGCCGGCGTCGGGGCCGTAGTCGCCGAGGTAGACGGTGCCGGTGGGTCGGTCGACGGACATCCGGAACGGGTTGCGGAAGCCCATGGCGTAGATCTCGGGTCTGGTGCCGGCGGTGCCCGGTGCGAAGAGGTTGCCGGAGGGGATGGTGAACCCGCCGGCTGCGGTCGGCTTGATCCTCAGCACCTTGCCCCGCAGGTCGTTGGTGTTGCCGGAGCTGCGCTGGGCGTCGAACTGGGGGTTGCGGTTGGTGCGTTCGTCGATCGGCGCGTACCCGGACGAGTCGAACGGGTTGGTGTCGTCACCGGTGGTCAGATAGAGGTTCCCGGCTGCGTCGAAGTCGATTTCCCCGCCGACGTGACAGCACTGGCCGCGGTCGTTGGGAACTTCCAGGACGACCCTCTCACTGGCCATGTCCAGGGTGCCGTCGGTGCGCAGCGTGAACCGCGACAGGTTGAGGTGGCCTGTCCAGGGTTCGAAGTCGGCGGCCGTACCGGTCGTGGGGGCGTCGCCCGCCGGGGTGTTGAGCTTCGGTGAGTAGTAGACGTACACGTAACGGTTGGAGGCGAAGGCGGGATCGGCGGCGATCCCTTGCAGCCCCTCCTCGTCGTGCGTGTAGACGTCCAGCTTCCCGGCCTGCTTCGTGTTGCCCGCGGCGTCCGTGAGGCGGATCGTGCCGTCGCGGGCGGTGTGCAGGACCGACCGGTCGGGCAGCACGGCCAGCGACATGGGTTCACCCATCTCGGCCGCGCCGGTGGCGAGTTGGACCTGTTGGTAGTCGCCGGGCGGAAGGTCCGCCGGGGCGGCGGAGGCGGTGCCGGCCCCGGGTGCCGCCGTGGCGACGCCGGCCAGGAGGAGCGCGAGCGCGGTGACCGTTCTCAGCTCCGCGCGAGGGCGCCAAAGCATGGGGGGTTGTCCTTCCTGACGGTGAGAGAAGTCAGGCAAGGCGCGCGCCGGCCGCGCTTGCCGCATGGTGGTGCGGGGCACGACTACGGAACTGTCGGACCACCGCGTGGGAGCGCTGTACGCGAATTGCGCTGTACGTAAAGGGAATTGCGGCACTCTGATTGCATTTTGCATGCTCGCGGCCGTCGCTGAATATGTCAAGGCCCTGTCAAAATGCTGAGTGGAACTGACTCGCCGCTCACGGTGGGCTCCGGCGCCAAGGTGCCGGTCTGGCGGATGCCGGTGCGCCCGAGGGGCGTGGCCGGGGGAGCGTGGCGGTGCCCTTGAAGGTGGCGCATCAGCTCTGTGACCGCTCTGAACGCCCCCGAACTGCCCCTTTAGGCTCGCCCCATGACCCACGACACCCGCCTTCGTGCCCTCCTCGACATCGGACTCATGGACCGCCTCGACGCTCGCGACAAGAGGGTCCTCGAGCGGCGCGCCGACCTCGCCGGTGCGGGCGAGGATGCGTCACCGGTCGATCCCCGTGGCTGGTGGTACGCAGTGCCTGCGGACGCGTACGAGGGTGTCTTCGAGGTGTTGGGGCTGCATGACCGCTTCCCCTGCACCTTGGCGGAAGGCGCCGACGTGGAGGACATGCGGCACAGGCGGGGAACAATGCCCGTGTTCATCACCCCCGAACTGGACGGGTGGCGGCTCGTGTTCGGCAATCTCGACAGCGTCGTGGGGGTCGACTGGGACGACTGGATGGGGACCGTGGAACGCCTCAGCGTGCGCTGTGGCCGGGCCCAGATGTTCTTCATGGACGGCGCCGGCGGGTCGGACGTCTGGGTGGCTGCCGAGCAGGGACTGATCCGTCGGCGGTACGCGGCCGAGAGCGACCCGGAATGGATAGGCGCGCCCTTGCCGTGGGAGGAACCAGGCCCCGATGGCGAGGATTTCGACGGGGACCAGCCCAACGTGGAGGGAACCGCAGGCGCCGCGGAGGCCTGCGGTGAGCTCTCCGTCGACCCTGCGGAGATCGGTGCCGGGACCCGGGTGCGCGGGCACGGGTGGCTCGCGCTCAGCGCGCCGGGGATCGGGCACGAGGACCTCGGTGTGCTGGTCTAGCCGAGCCTGGGGCGCGCCCTCCGCACTACCGGTCCACGCAGTACGTTGTACGGATGACCGACTCTGTGCCGCCGGGCGGCGCCGTCCTTGGTGCGGACGAACTTGCCGCTCGGTGGGAGGATGCCTGGCGGCCGGGACAGGTCGCGGAGCGGTTGGCTGGGGTCAGGGCGCCCTGGTGCGTCGCGGCAGGATGGGCGCTGGATTTGTTCCGCGGACGGCAGTCTCGGCCACACGGTGATCTGGAGATCGCGGTACCCTCGGCGGGGTTCACGGAGATTCGGGACCGCTTCCCCGAGTACGTGTTTGACGCGGTGGGCTCGGGGCGGGTCTGGGCCAGTGCAGGCACTGAGGTGCTCGCGGCCACGCACCAGACCTGGCTGCGGGATCCGGTGAGCGGTCAGTTCCTGTTCGACGTCTTCCGCGAACCGCACGACGGCGGGACATGGATCTGCCGCAGGGACGAGAGCCTGCGGCTGCCGTACGACGTGGTCATCGAACGGACGGCGGAAGGCATCCCTTATCTGGTTCCGGAACTGGTGCTGTTGTTCAAGGCCAAGGCTTCACGCCCCAAGGACCAGACGGACTTCGACGGAGCCCTGCCGCTGCTGAGCCAGGCGCGGCGCGACGTTCTCACCGGGTGGCTGGCGCGGGTGCACCCCGGACATCCCTGGCTGGAGAAACTGGCACGACGGTGACGCAGGCCCTGGCCTGGGCAACGTACCTTGCCACTAGCCGTCGCGCGGGTCGTCGCCGGCGTGGGAGGCACGCTCGGGCTGGTGCGGTGTTGCGCCGTGCCGGCGCTGGCGGCGGCTGTATTCCGTGACGGCCTGCCACAGATCGCGCCGGTCGGTGTCGGGCCAAAGGTTCGGAGTGAAGTACAGCTCGGCGTAGGTGGTGTGCCAGGGCAGGAAGTTGGACGTGCGCTGTTCGTTGCCGGTGCGCCAGAGCAGGTCGACGTCGGGCATGTCGGGGTGGGGGAGGTGCCGTGCGAAGTCCTTCTCGCTGATGAGGTCGGGATCGAGCTGACCCCGTGCTGTCGAGCGGGCCAGCGCGGCGGCGGCACGGGTGATTTCGTCGCGGCCGCCGTAGTTGATGCACATGGTCAGGGTCAGAGCGGTGCGGGTGCGGGTGGTGCGCTCGCGCAGCCGCAGGAGATCGGTCAGGTCGGTCGGCAGGCGGTCGGCGCCGCCGTGCCAGCGCAGGCGGACGTCGAGGTCCTGGAACGGGTCGGCGCTCACCTCGCTGTGGAGGAGGTCGAGGATCGCGTGGATCTCGTCTGCGTCGCGTTTCCAGTTCTCGGTGGAGAGGGCGTAGAGCGTCAGATGGCGCAGGCCGATTTCCAGGGCGCCGTAGACCGTCTCGCGTACGGCGGTGGCGCCGGCGCGATGGCCTTCGTGCCGGGGGAGATCGCGTTGCTGGGCCCAGCGGCCGTTGCCGTCCATGATCACGGCGACGTGGCCGGGCATCTGCCCGGCCGGGATCTTCGGGGGCCGCTCGCCGCTGCGGTGCGAGGGCGGGGTGCGGAACGTTGATCGCGGGAGTCCCCGGTGGGGGCGAGGGGGTCTTCGCTGCACGGAACCGTTCGGGGGCGGCACGGTCACCGGGGTCAGGCTCCAGGCCAGGGCTGCGCGGGCCTGGGCGGGAGCGAGGATGCGGGCGCTGGTGAGGAGCGAGGGCCGGGGCGGGGTGTGCAGGACGGTGGGGCCGGCGCTCGTGACGGCGTCGAGCTGGGAGCGCAGCAGGCCGGCCATCGTGTGGCAGATGGTGGCGGGAGCGGGGTGCATTCCACGGGTGAGCAAGGGCTGGTTCACCCATTGGCGGGCCAGGCCGGTGAGGTGGCTGATCATCTCGGCGACAGCGGGGCTCCAGCGCCGGCGCATCAGATCGTCCGCGGCACCGGGGTGCTGGTCGAGAACTTCGTCGGGCAGGAGGAGGTCGTGCTGGGCGAGGTCGGCGGACAGGTCGGTGAGGGTGTCGGTGAGCCGCAGGCCGTCAAGGAACTCCTCGTAGACCTCCTGGTTGTCCATGCGCAGGGCCACGGGTACGCCGGCCCGGTCGAACAGGTCACGGAGGAGGTCGAACCACGGCAGCAAGTTGTCACGTGCCCAGGTTCGCCACGCAGGCCAGTCGGGAAAGTGCCTGCCGTGGGCGTCGTCGCGGACCAGGAGCATCGCCCCGCGCAGCCGGGTCAGGTCCAGGCGCCAGCGCAGGGCGGTGTCCACCAGGGCGTGACGGATCGGGTCCGTGCTTGTTCCGTGGTCCAGTTCGTAATCCAGTGCGGTGATCCACTCCTCGACCAGGGCGGCCCGCTCAACGGCGGTGGCCGTACGGTCGTCGGCCAAGTCGTCGATGGCGTTGGCCGCTGCCCACAGCGCCCAGCACGCCGGGCGCAGAGCCGCGGGGACCAGCTGGATCAGCGCGTACTGTGCCGGGTCCTGGTCCTTGGTCTGTCGCCGGCACAGCCGATAGGCCGCCTGCAGCGATGGATCATGACTCATCACCGCCCGCCGCGACAGGGAGCGGTGAACGGGCCGCGTGGCGGTGGTTTGCTGTTCCGCTGATGCGGGGTTGGTGGGGGACATACCGCGCACAACGAGAGCACTGCATCGAGGTTCCGCCGGGGCGACACGCCGTTTCGGCAGGTCAAAGATCCGCCGTGCGGCGTGGGCGACGTGGTGCCGGTACGGACATGCCTCTGAGTGCGGCAGCGGCAAACCACGCCAACTGGATGAGCACGTACCGGGGGCTGCGGCGTGGGAGGAGCCCGCGGAGGTGGCCGTCGCCGATCAGTAAACGTAGACGTACTCGCAGGCGCGGAGCCCACTTGGATGTACCCAGGTAACGATCAATTCGCTGATCTGGAGTTCTTGCGCCGGTTGGCATTGAAGCGCGCCTTCTTCTGACGATTCCCGCACGTGTTCATGTCGCACCATCTGCGGGTGCGGCTTTGGCTGGTGTCGAAGAAGGCGGCTCGGCAGGTTGGTGATGCACACAAGGCCAATGTGCCGTCTCGTTCGCCTGCGATGATGCTGACGGCGTCGGCGGCGATCACGCTGAGGGCGTCTTCCACGCAGGAAGCCGAGCTGAGCCGCCATCGGCGATTGCCCTCGGGCGTCAGGATCGCCGCGGCCCGACCCTGCGTGCTGCAGTCGTTGATGACTTGGACCGCAGACGCAGGGAGAGCGTCCTGGATCGCGGCCGCTGTCGCGGCGGCGTGAATCGACTCCCTCAGCTCTCGGGCGAGGTCGAGCTGGGCAGCGGTGCAGGAGTCCACGGCGAGGCCGTTCACCGCCAGCCAGTCGATGAGTCGCTGCGGCACGGGAATGCGCTCCACAGCGTCGCCATAACGCTCCGACAGGGTCCCCGTGAAGCTGGTCGCCAGCACGGTACCGAGGCGGAAGTCAGGGAATCCAGCACGCATGGAACCACCTTAGACGGTTGCGGCGTGGCTCGGAGAACTGCTAGAACCGGCTTAGACGGTTCGCGATAGTCAGCAGCCGGTTCCGCGACGGCCAGGAGGTCTCATGCCCCGTCCGACCAGCGACGTGCAAGCATTTGAAGCCCACGCAACCGACGCCGACCTCGACGATCTACGCGCGCGACTGGCCGCGGCGCGACTGCCGGAGGCCGAGACGGTCCATCGCGCCGCGCCCGACCCTCGCCGATGGGAACAGGGCGTTCCTCTCGCCGACCTCGTCGATGTCGTGAACTACTGGCGCACCGGGTACAACTGGCGGTCGTTCGAAGCGCGCCTCAACCGGATCGGCCAGTTCCGCACGACCATTGACGATCTGGGAATCCACTTCCTGCACCGCCGATCCGCGCGCGCGGATGCCACTCCTCTGATCTTGACGCACGGCTGGCCGGACAGCGTCGCTCGGTTCATCGATGTAGTGGACGAGCTGGCAGATCCGAAGGATGCAGACGCGCCGGCGTTTCACGTCGTGGTCCCGTCGCTACCGGGCTTTGGCTACAGCGACAAGCCGGCCACCACCGGGTGGGGAACTGAAAAGATCGCGGCCGCATGGGTGGAACTGATGGGAAGGCTCGGATACGGCAAGTTCACAGCCCACGGCGGTGACTGGGGAGGAAATATCACCACGGTTCTCGGCGGCAGATTCCCGGCGCACGTTCTCGGCATCCACACAACGTTCGCGGAGGGACCGCCCGGGTTGACAACGGACGGGCTGACGGCGGTAGAGCGCAGGTGGACCGAGGAGACCCGCGATTTCTGGCGCCACCGCGCGGCGTACGCGAAGCAGCAGGCGACCCGACCGCAGACCATCGGCTACTCGCTCGTCGACTCACCGGTCGGGCTTCTTGCCTGGATCCTCGACAAGTTCGCCGAGTGGTCAGACACCCAGGACAGCCCGTTCGAGACGATTTCCATAGACAGGGTTCTTGACGACGTCACTCTGTATTGGCTGACGCGGACCGGCGCGTCGTCGGCCCGCATTTACTACGAAAGCCACAACTCGCTCGACCCCGAACTCCGGGTCGACGTCCCGTCAGCCATCACTATGTACCCCGGCGACGTCGAGAAGTGTCCGCGCCCCTGGGCACAGGAGCGATACCGACACATCGTCCGATGGGGGTCGCCCGAGAACGGAGGACATTTCCCGTCGCTGGAGGTTCCCGAGTATTTCGTCAGAGATCTGCAAGAGGGTCTGGCGGCAGTGCTGGCCGCCAATCGGTGAACGCATTACCTGGCAGCAGCGCACCCACTCGGCGCCGGCGCCCGCTGCGCCGGCGTTGGAAAGCGACCCCAGTCGCTAAGGCTTCTCCTTGTCAGCGAACCTGGTCGCTCGTCGACCCGACGCCTTTGACCCTGGTCTGAGTTCCGTCCGGGGCGAACGAGTGGTGGAAGGTGAAGGCGTGCGGCGCGGAGCCGTGGTCGTGGAGGTGTTCCAGCCTGGAAACCCCGTCCTGCCAGGTGGGTATCACGCCGTCGGAGACCCACCAGCACGCGTAATTCGGGTGTCCTGTCCTCTCGAACCAGTCGTAACGCCTGTTCAGCGCCTCACGGTGCAGACCGGTGTAGACGGCGTCGAAGGCGGGGCGCAGGTCGGTCCAGAGTGAGAGTGTCGCGGCCAGGGCGGTGGTTTCCACCGTACGGCCCTTGGCGTACCAGGTCGGTACGGCGAACTCTCCCCATGCGCCCCAGTCCGCCTCGAAGAGCATGCCCCGGTCGCCGTCTGCCGTTTCAGCACGCGCGAGGTATCCGGGGTGCTGACTGATCTTCCGGTAGACGGTCTCCCCAATGTCGTAGAACTCGCGCGTGAGGGGTGCGGGATCGACGAGAGGTGACTTCAGGACGCCGAATGTGTACAGAGCAAGATGGGGCATGCGTCTCTCCCTGGTTGGGGCTGCCTGGCGTGGACCCGGTTCGGTGGCTTACGCATGGGGGCGAGGGTTCGGGGGGCATGACCCACTCATCCCGTAGCGGGGGGCTCAGCCTGGAGGAACTCCTGCGCGACCATGGGCGATCGCCGAAGACCAGGTGAAGGTAGCTGCCTCCGCGGGCCTTGTCGAAGTTGCGTTTTTCCTGTCCAAGTGGCCTCCTGCAGCGGTCATTACGGGGGCTGGGGCGGTGACGGGCGGGGCAGGCAGCGGGGGCATGGTCCACACCCCCTTGCACGCTTCCTGGCTCAACCAAGCCGAGATCTACTCCTCGGCCGTCCAGTGCAAGGCCCTCTCGCCCAACGGCTTCACCGACCTGGCCGAGGTCAGGGACGGGCTGCGAGCCTTCGAAGGCGGCTACAACGCCACGGCGCAGGCGTTCCAGTGGAGGTTGACCACCTCCGACCTGGACGATCTGCCGGCCAGGCTCGACCGGCACACCGCCGATCACCACGAAGAATCCTTTGTCGCACCGGCAGCGTGAAGAGCCCCCGAAGAGTTTCGGCGCCGACCACTCGGGGCTGTCTTGGCGATCATGAGCGGAGCCAGATGACGAGTGCTGCGGCGCTGGCGCCGCCGGGCCGCGCACACTACTCAGGCCGCTGACATCGGCCAGGGGTGCGGATTGCTGGGAGTGACTTCGTACGTCAAGCAGCGAGTTGGTAGCGGGCCTGGTGGATGCGCTGGTGCTCCTGGCCGAGATGGTAGGTCCGGTAGCGGTCGAAGTCGCCGTTGGCGAGCAGTGCGCGGAGTTTCAGGACGGCTTCGGCGCCGGCGCTCCGCCCGGCCGTCGACGCGTTCGTCCGACAAATTCGCTACCCGGCGTCCGAAGCGCCGTGATACACAACCGCCGTGCAAAACATCTTGGAGTTCCCCGAGGTCCTGCGGCTGATCGAAGACCGCTCGGCCGCGTTCCGCGCTGCGATCGCGTCCGCCCCCGACCTTGACGTCCAGGTCCCGACCTGCCCGGACTGGACGCTGCGCGAACTGGTGCAGCACCTCGGTGACGGCCGCCGCCGCCAGGCCGCCATCGTCGCGGCGGGCCCGGGCGCTGAGCCGCCGGCGAGGACGGGCCCGAAGGGAGCCCCGACCGCGCCCCGCGACCGCGAAGCCCTGGACGCCTGGCTCGCCGAGTCGACCGAGCTCATGCTCGACGCGATGCGCGAGGCCGGCCCGGACCGCGGCTGCTGGACCTGGTGGGGCCGCTCGCAGGCTCCGGAGACCAGCGGAGCAGTGGCCCGGCACCAGATCCAGGAGATCGCCGTCCACACCTACGACGCCCAGCTCACCCAGGGCGCCGCACAGCCGCTGCCGACGGACGTCGCGGTCGAGGGCGTCGACGAGTTCCTGACGACCGTCTCGGCGACGACCGTCCCCTGGCCGTTCAAGCCGGCAACCATCGACCTGCACACGACCGAGGGCCGCTCCTGGCGCCTGACCCTCAACGCCGACGGCGTCCGCTGCGACGACCTCGCCGCCGACGCGGAGCCGGGCGTCATGGCGATGCGAGGCACAGCGAGCGAACTGGTCCTCTACTTCTACGAGCGCGCCTCGCTCGACGGCCTGGAGACCACCGGCGACACCGAGCCGATGAAGCAGCTCGCAGAATGGGACCCGAACGCGTAAAACGCGCACTTGTGACGCATCTGTCGGTGGTGCGCGCGCTCCTGCGGGCGCCACTGGGCCCGGGGCTGCGGACATCGCGCGGCTGCGGGCAGGCTGCGGGCCTGCTGTTCAAGGGCGAAAGGCGCACCGGCGGGCGGCTGCCGCTGCACTGGGGGCCACTGTGTTGGCGCTCTCTGAAAATATTTTCGAGGATCCCCATCAACTGCGCGGTGCCGTCGCTGCTGTTCAAGGGTGAAGGGCTCTCGCTCGTCCTGACGTCCGGTCAGCGGGCCGACTGCACCCAGTTCGAGGCTGTCATGGAACGGATCCGGATCCGGGTGGCCCGCCTGGCCACCGGCCGGCCTCGCACGACACCCGTCAGCGTCAGCGCCGACAAGGGCTACAGCAACCGTCGCACCCGCGCCTACCTGCGTGGACGCGGGATCCGGCACGTCATCCCGGAGAAAGCCGACCAAGCGGCCGGCCGTCTGCGGCACGGGAGCACCGGTGGCCGGCCACCCGGCTCAGACAAGGAGCGGTACGCCAAGCGCAACCCAGTCGAGCGGGCGATCAACAAGCTGAAACAGTTCCGCGCGGTCGCGACCGGATACGACAAACGCGCCCTGCGTCCACCTCGGCACCGTCACCGCCGCAGCACTCGCCATCTGGCTCCGCTCATGATCGCCAAGACAGCCCCGAGGGCAAGCGCCTCCAGACCGGGATTCGGCCCGCCGAACGCGCAGGTACGGTGCTCGCACGGGGCGCTCGTCCAACGCCTTGTCAGCGCGAAGAGGTCGGATGTATAACGTTGTAAAAGTCAAGCACTGGGACTCGGCGCCAGGCTCACGGTGACCACACCGTACCCGCACCGACCACCCGAGTCGGGCCGCTTCGAAAGGGAATGCCGTGCGGGTCAGCCTCAAGGACGTCGCCGCCCACGCGGGGGTCTCCATCAAGACCGTCTCCAACGTGGTGAACAACTACCAGCACGTCACCCCCGCCATGCGCGAACGCGTCCAACGGTCCATCGACGCGCTCGGCTACCGGCCCAATCTGGCCGCCCGGCACCTGCGCAAAGGCCGCACGGGCATGATCGCCCTCGCCCTCCCCGAACTCGGCAACCCCTACTTCGCCGAACTCGCCGCCGCCGTCATCGATGCCGCCGCCGCCCACGACTACATAGTGCTCCTGGACCACACCGGGGGACGCCGTGAACAAGAACTCCTGGTCAGCCAGGGCTTCCGCGCGCGCGTCATCGACGGACTCATCCTCAGCCCCATCGAGTTGGAGACCGAAGACCTGCGCGACCGAGCGGAGAACGTCCCGCTGGTGCTGCTCGGCGAGCGTGACTACGACCTGCCCTACGACCACATCGCCATCGACAACGTCGCCGCGGCCCGCGCCGCCGTCCGGCACCTGGTGGGCCTCGGACGCCGGGAGGTGGCGTTCATCGGCGACCGGCGCGGCCGCAGCGAGCCCGCACAACTGCGCGTACGCGGCTGGCGCGAGGAACTCACCGCCGCCGGACTTCCGGCCGACGACGGGCTCGTGGCAGCCACCGACGGCTGGGGCCACGCGGACGGCGCGGCGGCCATGACCCGCATCCTCGACTCCGGCCGGCGCCCCGACGCGATCTTCGCGTACAACGACCCGATGGCCATCGGCGCGATGCGCGTCCTGCACGAGCGCGGTCTGCGCGTCCCCGAGGACATCGCGGTCGTCGGCTTCGACGACGTCGTCGAGGGGCACTTCGGCGCGGTCACGCTCACCTCGGTGTCGCCCGACAAGGAGGCCATCGGCCGACTTGCCGTGGAGTCGGTGCTCGCCCACCTGGGCGGTGACGCTCCCGAACCCCGCCGCGTCTGGGCGGACTACCGCCTGGTCGAGCGGGAGAGCACTGTCGGACGCGGGGCGGCGAAGGGCGGCCCCCAAGCCTGACCTGCCCGTAGTCAAGTACACCGAGAACCCTGTCAGTTGGTCGACCGGCACTACGGGGTCAATCGGCCGTGCCGCCGTCGGGGGGCTCCTGTTCCACTGTCAGGGGAGCTCCCGCTCCGCCGTCAGGGGAGTTCCCGTGCCGCGTCAGCCGAGTTCGGGCGCCCCGTCTTCGCCGGTTCGCCCCCGCTTCCACCGTGTCGGCCCAGCGCACTGCGGGACCCTGCGCAGCACCCATCGTGGCCGACGGCCCTGGTGATACGCCGGCGTCGGCACCGGCGTTCAGAGGCTCGTGATCCTTCGGCGCGCCGGCAGCCGGTCCCGCGAGCGTCACATCCTTCCCTGCCGTGGGAAAGAGCCTGGCCGCCCTACGTCCCGAGGCCGTACGGGAGTTGATGCCCGCTGCGAGGACGCCCATCCGGCAAGCGCTTCCCACGCACCCCGGCCTCCTCGCGATGCACACAGGTGTGCGCACGGGGGGTTTACAGCTTCCTTCCAACGATGTAAAAGCCTCCTTGCAGCGGGCCCGACAACGTTGCCCGCCGGGGGAGATGAGCCGTTTCTGCTCATGCGTCAGCTCCCCAGTTCCCTTTCAGCGTCGCCCGGATCGGGGTCACCATGCAGCGCACCACTCACCGCCCTCGTCTCCTTGCCCGCCCTGGGGTCCTGGCCCTGGCCGCCGCGGTGGCCTTGACCGCCGGTGCTTGCGCGAAGTCGGAGGACGACGCGTCGAAGGACACCGAGCCCCCGGCGGCCGCGGGCGCCGAACAGAAGGTCGTCACGCCGAAGCCGGGCAGCAAGTCCTGCGCCATCGACGCCTACGGCGCCGAGAAGCTGGATCTGAAGAACGCGACCGTGGGCTTCTCCCAGTCGGAGAAGGAGGCCAACCCGTTCCGCATCGCCGAGACCCAGTCCATCAAGGACGAGGCGAAGAAGCGGGGCGTCAAGTTGCTCACCGCCAACGCCCAGTCGCAGTTCTCCAAGCAGATCAGCGACGTCCAGGACCTGCTCGCCAAGGGCGCCGACCTGCTGGTGATCGCCCCGCTCAACTCCGACGGCTGGGACCCGGTACTGCAGGCCGCCGCCGCCAAGAAGGTCCCCATCGTCACGATCGACCGGAAGATCAATGCGACCGCCTGCAAGGACTATGTCTCCTTCATAGCCTCAGACTTCGTCGAGCAGGGCAAGCGGGCCGCCGACCAGATGATCGAGGCCACCGGCGGCAAGGGCGAAGTCGCCATCCTCCTCGGCTCGGCCGGGAACAACGTCACCACCGAGCGCACCAAGGGCTTCAAGGATCGGATCGCCGAGAAGGCACCGGAGTTGAAGGTCGTGTTCGAGCAGACCGGTGACTTCGCCCGCGAGAAGGGCCAGCAGGTCACCGAGCAGCTCATCCAGTCGAAGCCCGGCATCAAGGGCATCTACGCCGAGAACGACGAGATGGGCCTCGGCGCGGTGGCCGCGCTCAAGGGCGCCGGCAAGAAGGCGGGCGCCGTCAAGATCGTGACCGTCGACGGCACCCGCAACGCCGTCCAGGGCATCGTGGACGGCTGGATCAGCGGCGTCATCGAGTCCAACCCCCGCTTCGGCCCGCTGGCCTTCCAGACCCTGGACACCTTCACCAAGGGCGAGCAAGTCCCGCAGGACGTCATCATCCAGGACAGCGCCTACGACGCGGACAACGCGAAGACGGAGATCGGCAAGGCGTACTGATCCAGCAGGGGCCCGGGCATCGCCGTCCGGGCCCCAACGCCTGTCCCGCGCAACCTCCTTCACGACGTTCTCCACCCCCTTTCTTCCTGGAGGCACAGGTGGCACCCCCCGCCGAAGTCCTCGCCGTCCGCGGACTGAGCAAGACCTTCCCCGGCGTCCGGGCCCTGGACGACGTGGACCTCACCCTGCACGCCGGTGAGGTCCACGCCCTGATCGGCGAGAACGGCGCCGGCAAGTCGACCCTCATCAAGCTCCTCACCGGCGTGTACCGCCCCGACGCCGGCGAGATCACCTTCCAGGGCGGCAAGGTCTCCTTCGCCACGCCCCTGGAGGCGCAGAAGGCGGGCATCTCGACCATCTACCAAGAGGTCAACCTGATCCCGCTGCTCAGCGTGGCCCGCAACCTCTTCCTGGGACGGGAACCGCGCAACCGCTTCGGCGTACTGGACATCGCCCGCATGAACCGGGAGGCCGAGGAGATCCTGAGCGGCTACGGCGTCCGCGTGGACGTCCGCCGGCCGCTGCGCACCCTCGGGGTCGGCGCCCAGCAGATGGTGGCCCTGGCCCGCGCAGTGGCCACCGACGCCCGCATCGTCATCATGGACGAGCCGACCTCGTCCCTCGAACCGCGCGAGGTCGAGACCCTGTTCTCGGTGATCCGGCGGCTGCGCGACGCGGGCATCGCCGTCGTCTACGTCAGCCACCGTCTCGACGAGCTCTACGCCGTGTGCAGCACGGTCACCGTCCTCCGCGACGGCCGGCGCGTCCACCACGGCCGGCTGGCCGACCTGGACCGCCTCGCCCTGGTGTCCACGATGCTCGGCCGGGACCTGGGCGAGGTCCGCGAGGAAGGTCTCACGAAGTTCACCGGCGACCACCAGGCCGCCGACACCGAACCGGTGCTCGACGCCGCGGAACTGACGGTGCCGCACAAACTGCACGGAGTGTCCCTGAGCATCCGTCCCGGCGAGGTGGTCGGCCTGGGAGGACTGCTCGGCTCCGGACGCACCGAGACCGCGAAGGCCATCTCCGGTGCCCTGCCCGTCCGTTCGGGCCGGGTCACGGTGGCCGGCGTCCCGCTGCGCGGCGGTTCGGCACCGGCCGCCATCCGGGCGGGCGTCAGCCTGCTGCCGGAGGACCGCAAGAGCGAGGGCATCGTCCCCGGCCTGTCGGTCCGGGAGAACATCGCGCTCGCCGTCCTGCCCCGCCTGTCCCGCTTCGGTCTCGTCTCCGAGGCCCGTGTCGACAGCGTCGTCGACACGTTCATCAAGCGGCTGCGCATCAAGGCCTCCTCACCGCACCAGAAGGTCGGCGAGCTGTCCGGCGGCAACCAGCAGAAGGTGCTCCTCGCCCGCTGGCTCGCCATGAACCCCAAGGTGCTGCTGCTCGACGAGCCCACGCGCGGCATCGACGTCGGCGCCAAGGCCGAGGTGCAGAAACTCGTGGACGAACTGGCCGCCGACGGCCTGGGCGTCCTGCTCATCTCCTCCGACCTGGAGGAACTGATCGAAGGGTCCGACCGCGTGGTCGTACTGAAGGACGGTGCCGTCGTGGGCGAGTTGTCCGGCGACGACGTCACCGAGGACAAGCTGATGCGCACCATCGCCGGGGACGCCGCGGTGGAGCACCTGGCCAAGGAGGTGGCCACCGATGGCTGAGGTCACCCTCCGCACCGCCCCGCTGGACAAGGCGCGCGTACTCCAGTGGCTTCAGACCTACGGCGTCTACGCCGGCGTGGCGGTGCTGCTCGTCGTCAACACCGTCATCACCCCGCACTTCCTCTCCGCGGAGAACTTCCGCACCCAGGCCGTCCAGGTCGCCCCGGTCATCATCGTCGCCCTCGGCATGGCCCTGGTCATCGGCACGGAGGGCGTCGACCTGTCGGTCGGTGCCGTGATGGCACTGGCGGCCTCCGTCACCGCGCTCTACCTCGGCTACGGACTCCTGCCCGCGCTGCTCGTGGTCGCGCTGTTCGCCGCCGGGGTCGGGCTGGCCAACGGCGCGCTGGTCGCGCTCGTCGGCGTACAGCCCATCGTGGCGACCCTGGCGCTCATGGTCGGCGGCCGGGGCCTCGCCCTCGTCCTGCTGCCTCAGCTGGAAGACCTGCGCAACCCCTCCCTGGCCTCCCTGGGTTCCGGCGACATCCTCGGCATCCCGTACCTGATCCTGATCGCCGCCGTCCTGGCCCTGCTGGTGGCCTTCGTGGTGCGCCGCACCACCTTCGGACGCCAACTCCTCGCCATCGGCGACAGCCGCCCGGCCGCGCAGCTCGCCGGGCTGCCCGTACGGCGCGTGCTGATCATCGTGTACGTCGTCTGCGCACTGCTCGCCGCCGTCGCGGGCGTGCTGGCGACCGCCCGCCTCCAGGCCAGCGACCCGACCTCGCTCGGCAACCTGATGGAGCTGTCGGCGATCACGGCGGTCGTCGTCGGCGGCACCCCGCTGACCGGCGGCCGGGTCAACATCGCCGGCACCGTGGCGGGAGCCGTCCTCATCCAGCTGCTCACCGCCACCCTCATCAAGCACGATCTGCCGCCCTCCTGGACCCAGATCGCCCAGGCCATAGTGATCGTCGCCGCGGTCTACGCGGCACGGGGACGGGGGAAGCGATGACCGTCACGAAAGCGGACGCGCCCGTGACCACCGCGAGTAACGAGCCGACGGGGGAGACCGAACCGGTCGGATCCGCCCGCTCCGAGAGGCTGAGCGCCCTGATCCAGCAGCACGGCGCGCTGGCCGTACTGGTGCTGGTCTCCCTGGTGGCGTCGTTCTCCTTCGACGCCTTCGCCACCGGCGACAACATCGGCAACATGGCGACCAGCTCGGCCTTCCTGGCGATCGTCGCCCTCGGCATGACCTTCGTGATCATCACCGGGGGCATCGATCTGTCCGTCGGCTCGCTGTTCGCCCTCGGCGGTGTCCTGGCGGCCTGGGGGTCACGCCACGGCACCCTGGTGGCCCTGCTGCTGCCGCTGGCGGTGTGCGGGCTGATCGGTGTCGTCAACGGCCTGCTGGTCGCCCGCTCCCGCCTCGCCCCGTTCATCGTCACGCTCGCCGCCATGCTGGGCGCGCGCGGCCTGCTGCTCGCCATCACCGACGAGGGCGCGGACACCTTCCTGATCGGCAAGGGCTCGTTCCTCGCCGAACTGGGCCAGGGCACCACCCTGGGCCTCGGCAACCCGGTGTGGATCACCCTGGCCCTGTTCGGGGCGGGCGCCGTCGTGCTGCGCCGCACCCGCTTCGGACAGCACGTGTACGCGGTCGGCGGCAACGAGGACGCGGCGGCCCTGATGGGCGCCCCCGTCGCACGCACCAAGGTCCTCGTCTACACCCTGTCCGGGCTCCTCGCCGGGCTGGCCGGCGCACTCAACGCCGCCTGGCTCGCCTCCGGCGTCACCATCCTCGGCAACGGCATGGAACTGGAGGCCATCTCCGCCGTGGTGATCGGCGGGACCCTCCTTACCGGCGGCCTCGGCTACGTCAGCGGCTCACTCGTCGGCGTCCTGCTGCTGAAGGTCATCCAGAACGTCATCAACCAGATCGGCTCCCTCGACTCCTCCTACCAACAGGTCGTCAGCGGCGCCTTCCTCGCCGTCGTCGTCATCGCCCAGACCTGGCTGGGCCGCAGACGGCAGCTCATGTAAAGCCCCGGACGCGGCAGTCGGGCCCCTCTTCCGCCCCGGCTGCCGCGTCCGGTTCCAGGCGGCCGACCCCGGCCACCGCGCGGCCGCTTCTCGCACACGCACGTCTCCCACCCCCTCATCAAGGAGCCACGATGCGTCGAGTACCCGTACGCCGTTCACCGTTCCCCTGGCTGAGACGCAGAGTGCGAGGGGCCACCACCGCGTTCGCCGCGTTGGCCCTGCTGGGCGGCACGGCTCTCGCAGCCGCCGGCAGCGCCGGCGCCGCGCCGAGGGCCTGGACCCCCAAGCCCTCACCCATGACCACCCCGTGGACGAACCAGGTCCCCACCGACAACCCGCTCCCCGAATACCCCCGCCCCCAGCTGACCCGCCCCGACTGGGCCAATCTCAACGGCATCTGGGACTTCGCCGTCACGTCGGCGAACGCCGGCCAGCCGGCCTCCTTCACCGAGCAGATCCGGGTCCCGTTCGCCGCCGAGTCCGCCCTCTCCGGCATCCAGCGCAGGATCACCCAGAACGACAAGCTCTGGTACAAGCGCACCTTCACCGTCCCGTCGAACTGGAACGGCCGCCGTGTCCAGCTCAACTTCGGCGCCGGCGACTGGCGTACGACCGTCTGGGTCAACGGACGTCAGGCAGGCGCCACCCACAGCGGCGGCTTCGACGCCTTCTCCTACGACGTCACCGACCTCCTCAACGGTGGCACCAACACGATCGTCGTCTCCGTCTGGGACCCCACCGAGACAGGCGGCCAGGCGGTGGGCAAGCAGCGGATCCGCGACGTCGCCCCACACCCCGGCGGTGGCATCTTCTACACCGCGGCGTCCGGCATCTGGCAGACCGTGTGGCTCGAACCCACGGCCCCCGCGCACATCACCCGCCTCGACATGGTGCCGGACCTGGCGAACAACCGCCTCAAGGTCACCGTCCGAGGCGCCGGAACAAACGGCCATCAGGCCCGCGTCACCGTCTCCACCGGCGGCACCACGGTCGGCACCGCCACCGGCCCGGTCGGCACCGAATTCACCGTGCCAGTCCCGAACCCGCGCCTGTGGACCCCGGAGGACCCCTTCCTCTACGACGTGAAGGCCGATCTCCTCTCCGGCACCACGGCCGTCGACTCCGTCGGCGGCTACACCGGCATGCGCTCCATCGGCATCGCCCGGGTCGACGGCGTTCTGCGCCCCGTCCTCAACGGCAAGTTCGTCTTCCAGACCGGCACCCTCGACCAGGGCTACTGGCCGGACGGCATCTACACCGCGCCCACCGACGCCGCCCTGCGCCGCGACCTTGAGAAGCACAAGGACCTCGGCTTCAACATGGTCCGCAAGCACATCAAGGTCGAGCCGCAGCGCTGGTTCTACTGGGCCGACCGGCTCGGACTGCTGGTCTGGCAGGACATGCCGTCCATGGAACACACCCCCGACGCCGCCGCCCGCACCCAGTGGGAGGCCGAGTACGACCGCATCATCGACCAGCACCGCAGCTCACCGTCCCTGGTCATGTGGGTCAACCAGAACGAGGGCTGGGGTCAGTACGACCAGGCCCGCATCGCCGACAAGGTCAAGGCCTACGACCCCTCGCGCCTGGTCGACAACATGAGCGGCGTCAACTGCTGCGGCGCCGTCGACGGCGGCAACGGCGACGTCGTCGACCACCACGTCTACGTGGGCCCCGGCATCACCGTGCCCAGCGCCACCCGCGCCGCCGTCCTCGGCGAGTTCGGCGGACTCGGCTTCAAGGTCGCCGGTCACGAGTGGTATCCCGGCGGCGGCTTCAGCTACGAGGACCAGCCCGACCTCGCCCACCTCGACAACCGCTTCGTGGGCCTCATCGACGCCATCCGCGAGGTACGCATGCCCCGCGGCCTGTCCGCCTCGGTCTACACCGAGATCACCGACGTAGAGAACGAGGCCAACGGCCTGCTCACCTACGACCGTCAGGTGGTCAAGGTCGACGAGACCCGGGTGCGCGCCGCCAACCGCGCCCTCATCGACGCCTCCCGCGGATCGACGGCCCCCATCACCCTGCCCGCCAACCAGTACAAGTCCCTGCGCGTGACGACACCCGGCCACACCGAACGGTACGTGCGCCACAAGGACGGAGCGGCCTTCACGGAGGTCGTGGGCAGCGGCAGCGACGCCCTGCTGAAGAACGACGCCACCTGGAAGATCATCCCCGGCCTCGCCAACAGCTCCTGCTACAGCTTCGAGTCGCGCAACTACCCCGGCGAGTACCTGCGCCACCGCGAGTACCGCGTGTACAAGGAGTCCGGCAGCGGCGACCTGTTCCGGGCCGACGCAACCTTCTGCCCCGTCCCGGGTGCGAACGGGGACGTACGCCTCTCCGCCTACAACTACCCGGAGCAGTACCTGCGCCACTACAACGCCGAGCTGTGGCTCGCCACCCCGGGCGGCACCCACGCCTGGGACGACCCCGCCCTCTTCACGGCGGACACCACGTGGGCCGTCGAATCCCCGTGGGCCCCGTGACCGGGGCGCGGTGAACGCAGCCGTACGGCGGCGGCGCGTCATGGGATGCGCCGCCGCCCCGGCCGTACCCCGATCGTCTCCCTCCGGCCTCACCTGGAGCCCCCATGACCGTCCGAACGACCGGCCTCCTGGCCAGGACCCGCGCCGTGCTGCTGGCAGGCGGCCTGCTCGCCACGCTGTCGCCGACCCCGGCCGCCGCCGCACCCGACCACACCACCGCCGAGTCCGGCAACCCCTTCGTCGACGGCTGGTACGCCGACCCCGACACCGTCCGGTACGGCGACCGGTACTGGGTCTTCCCCACGACCTCGAAGGTCTACGCCGAACAGACCTATCTGGACGCCTTCTCCTCCACCGACCTGGTCCACTGGACCAAACACCCGATGGTGCTGTCCACGCCGGACATCCCGTGGGCCGAGTACGCCCTGTGGGCGCCGGCACCGGTGGAGCGCAACGGCAAGTACTACCTCTACTTCGCCGCCGACGACATCCAGAACGACTCCCAGCTCGGCGGCATCGGCGTGGCTGTCGCCGACCGTCCCGAGGGCCCCTACAAGGACGCCCTCGGCAAACCGCTCATCTCCCGGTTCCACAACGGCGCCCAGCCCATCGACCAGGACGTCTTCATCGACGACGACGGCCAGGCGTACATGTACTACGGCGGTTGGCACCACGCCAACGTCGTCAAGCTCAACCCGGACATGACGAGCCTCGGCACCTTCGACGACGGCACCACCTACAAGGAGATCACCCCGGAGAACTACACAGAGGGCTCCTTCATGTTCAAACGGAACGGCAAGTACTACTTCATGTGGTCCGAGGGAGGCTGGACCGGCCCGGACTACTCGGTCTCCTACGCCATGTCCGAGTCACCCACCGGTCCCTTCCGGAAGATCGACAAGGTCCTCGCCCAGGATCCCGCCGTCGCCCGCGGCTCCGGCCACAACTCGGTAGTCAACGTACCGGGCACCGACATCTGGTACATCGTCTACCACCGCCGTCCGCTCGGCGAGACCGACGGCAATCACCGTCAACTCGCGTACGACCGGCTGCACTTCAACACCGACGGAACCATCCGCCGCGTCGAGATGCGCGTGCGGGACAACTTCGCCGACGGCAACGCGCTGGGCTGGAAGACCTACGGCGGGACCTGGTCGGCCGGTGGCGGACGGTACCGGACGGGCTCATCCGCCGGCGGCAAGGCACTTCTCGACACGAACTTCGCCGACCTCACCTACGACGCCGACGTGACGCCTCAGGGGCGCGGTGGCGACGCCGGAGTGACCTTCAGAGTGACCGGGCCGGGGGCCGGCCCGGACAGCTACTCCGGGTACTACGCGGGCATCAGCGCCGGCGGCAAGGTGCTGCTCGGACTGGCGGACGGCGGCTGGACGCCGCTCGGGAGCCGCGAGTTGGCGATCGCCCCGGGTTCCACGCACCGGCTGCGGGTCACTGCCGTCGGCGCCTCGATCGAGGTCTACGTCGACGACATGACGACGCCGAAGATCTCCGTCACCGACAGCACGTACGGCAGCGGCGCCACCGGCGTCCGCGTCTTCGGCACCGCGGCCTCCTTCGACAACGTGGCGGTCTCACCCGCGCGGTGACCTGACGTGAACGGGCCCCGGCGGGGAGTGGTGTCCCGCCGGGGCCCGTTCGCCGCCGCTGTCGCTACGGCTTCTCGTCCGTGTGGAGCGCGCTCACCTCCTCGGCGGTGAGCGCCTTGTCGTAGGCGTGGACCTCGTCGACAGCGCCGTTCCAGAAGTCGGTGTCGTTGCCGCCCCACTGGGCGCGGCCGACGGCCAGGGAACCGGTGCTGGGGTAGGCCGCTCCGCCGGTGGCGCTCGCCGCCGGCTTTCCGTCGACGTACAGCTTGATCGTGTTGTCGGCGCTGTCGCGGACGCCGACGAGGTGGTACCAGCGGCCCTTCTCCGCGGTCGTGACCAGGCGGGCGCGGTTCTCGCCCGGTGTGCTGAAGGCGAACGCGCCCTGCCCGTACTGGAGGTAGAACGGGCTGGCCTGGCGCCGGGTGTCCTGGCTGACCGCGGTGGCGTAGTTGCCGGGGAGCTCGTCCAGCCGGACCCACGCGGACACGGAGTAGCTTCCGGTGGTGTCGAGCACCGGCCCGTCGGTCTCCGCGTACTGGCCCTGACCGTCGGACTTCAGCGCGCTGCCGCGGACACCGGGCGTCCAGGTGGTGCCCTCGCTGAGCGTCAGGCCCTTGGCGTTCGGACCGGAGTCCTTCGCCGTGTTCCCGCTGCCCTCGTCGAGGGCCCAGGACCCGCCGCCCTCGAGCGTCTGCCGTTCGCCCGCGGCGGCACCGGCGGCGATGACCGCGCGGTTGACCTCGCGGACCCTGACCGGGTCGACCTTGATCTCCCGACGGTCGTACGTGTACAGGCCGTTGAGTTCGTTCTCCAGGTCGGAGATCTGGGTGTAGACCGAACCGGACAGCTCGGCGCCGGCCTGGTCGACATAGAACTTCTCTGTGTTCTCGACGTACTTGCGGGTCAGCGCTTCCTTGTCGGCGACACCGCTGTAGATCACCGTCGGGGCGCCCGGCCACATGTGCCCGGGGGTGCGCAGGGTGAAGCCACCGTGCTCACCGTCCATCGCGGCCCGTCTGTCGTCGGGGAACGGCGGGTCCTCGTTGTTGTAGTCGTGATGGTCGATGATGTCGCCCTTGCCCGAATCGCCCTTGGAATTGCAGCAGTTGACACCGCTGTGGGCGTTGACGACACGGGAGGGGTCGGCCTCCTTCACGGCCTCGGCGATCTTGCCGGTCTCGGTGCGGTCCCACTCGCCCCAGCCCTCGTTGAAGACGATCCAGCCGATCACGGAGGGCGCGTTGTGGTGCTCCCGCATCATGTCCCGGCCCTGGTCGACGAAGGCGCGCCGCCCGGTCTCGTTGGTGATGTTCCCGGAGACGAAGTCCTGCCAGACCAGCAGGCCGAGCCGGTCGGCGTGATAGAACCAGCGCGCGGGCTCCACCTTGATGTGCTTGCGCACGGCGTTGAAGCCGAGCTCCTTGTGGGCCTTCAGATCGAACGCGAGGGCCTCGTCGCTGGGCGCGGTGTACAGGCCGTCGGGCCAGAAGCCCTGATCGAGGGTGGCGAGGGAGAAGACCGGTTTTCCGTTGAGCACGAGTTTCTGGAAGCCGCCGACCTTCTCGATGCCTATCTCGCGCATCCCGAAGTAGCTGCCGATCCTGTCGCTCGACCTGCCGTCGGTGAGCTTGACGTCGAGGTCGTAGAGGTAGGGGTCGTCCGGGCTCCACAGGTGCTGGTTCGCCACCGGCAGCCGCAGCTGCTTGTTGGCCGGCCCGCTGACCTTGCCGACGACCTTGCCGCGCTTGTCGCGGGCCACCGCCTCGACCCGGGCCCCGGCGGACGCCTTGCCGGACTCCACCGTCACCGCGAGGCTGCTCGTGTCGATGTCGGGTGTCGAGACAACGTTATCGATCGCGGCGCCCGCGACCGGCTCCATCCAGACGGTCTGCCAGATGCCCGACGACTGGGTGTAGAAGATGCCGCCCGGGTTGGTGGACTGCTTGCCCATCGGCTGGTCGGCGCCCCCGGTGTCGGTGACCGCGACCACGACCTCCTGCGGCCCGGTGCCCTTCAGCGCGTCCGTGATGTCGGCGCTGAAGGCGTCGTATCCGCCGGTGTGTTCGGCGACCTTCGTGCCATTGACGAAGACACGGGCCTGGTAGTCCACGGCGCCGAAATTGAGCTTCAGCCGGTTGCCCTCGCCGTCCTTGCGGACCTTCCAGTCCTTGGGGACGTTCACCAGCTTGCGGTAGAACATGTGGTCCTCGTGCCGCTCCAGCCCGGAGAGCTGCGACTCCACCGGGTACGGCACGACGATCTTCTCGTCGAGGTCCTTGCCGAACACCGGCTGCTCGCCCGCCTCGGCACCGCTGAACTGCCAAGGACCGTTGAGGTTCTTCCACTTGGAGCGCACCTGCTGCGGACGCGGGTACTCCGGCAGCGGCTTCTTCTCGTCGACCTTGTCGCCCCACTTGGTGGTGAGCCGGTGGGTGGAGGCGTTGTCGGCGTAGCGGATGACCTTCGGTACGGTCTCGCCGCCGGACGTCAGGCCGCCGGCGCCGTCGTAGGTGACCCGCACCTGCTGGTTCTTCTGGATGGGTTCGGCGAGCGTCACCAGCAGGGAGTTGCGGTCCCCGGGAGCGACGGTGACCGACTTCAGGGGCATGGCCGTGGTGTCGGCCTCGACCTTCAAGTGGTCCTTGACCGCCTGGAGGTCGCCGACCCTGCCCTCGAACCGGGCTCGCAGACGGCGCCCGTCCGCGGCCACGGACAGCTCCACCGGGTAGACCTCGAAGCCCTCGGGCGGGGTGAACGCCGACATCGGCACGAGCTGCTTGGACAGGCCCGGGCCGGCCCAGCGCAGGAACATGTTGGAGCCGCCGAGGTCCTGGAACATCTCCAGGCGGAAGTCGTGCTTCTCGCCCGCGGTGAGCCGGATCGCGGAGCTGGTCTGCTCCTTGTCCCAGTCCGGCTCCCAGTGGTCGATGACCGGCTCGCCGTCGATGTGGAGGCGGAAGCCGTTGTCGCCGATGGCGTAGAAGGTGTAGTCGCCGGTGGCGGGCGCCTCGATCTGGCCCGTCCAACGGGCGGTCGTGTGCTCCGTCTTGCCGGTGAGCTCCTGGAAGGTGCTGGTCAGGCCCGAGAAGTTGACTTGCGGGTCGAGCAGCGTGCCACCGAGTTCGGCGAAGTCCCGTGCGCCGGGGGCCGACATGCTGAAGTACTCGCCCTTGAGGCCGTGCACCTCGACGTCGGCTGCTTCGGTGGCGAGCACTGAGGCGCTGCCGGTCGGCTCAACTGCCGACGCGGTGGCGGCCAGACCGCTCGGGGGCACAACGAGAGCGGCCGTAGCCAGCAGCGCCCACAGTCTGGTCCGTGGGCGGATGTGTTGTCTTGTCATCGAACCTTTCCTCGCACAGAGGCCGCGGACCGGGGCCGGTCATCTGGAAGGACCAGGCCGCACTTGAATGACGTAAGGCCGTTACGGACGCGGTCGGGCGGCTCTTTCAACGTTGGAAATCCTGCGACAGCCGAAATGACAACACGGCCCTCGACTGCTGTCCAGACCTCGCGCACCACTCGGTCGGTCACGCTCACCAGGCTTCTGCGGCAGGCGACTTGTGGCACTCGGCCCTCTGTGGCATTGACATGCGCGCGACTCGTAACGATGCTGCTGGAGAGCTGTTCCATCGATGGAAAGCGAGACGTCGCGGTGACCATGAAACGTCCTCGCCGCATCACCGGCGCCGTGGCCGTGCTGCTGTCCGGCCTTCTCGCTGCCGTCCTGTCCCTGACGTCCGCCGATCCGGCGCAGGCGGGCCAGACGAGTCTGCGGGCCGCGGACCCGAGTGTGCTCCGGGTCGGTGGCACCTACGTCTCGGTGCAGTCGGCCGGTGGCGGCATCGTCGTGCGGCAGGCCCCGTCGACGGACGCCCTGGCGACGGCGCCCGCCCGGCAGGTCTGGAGCGACGCCCGTAACCTCGGTGAGGTCTGGGCTCCAGAGATCGTGCGGGACGGCGGCCGCTACTACATCTACTTCACGGCGGGCCGCGGACCGGCCCACCGCATGTACGTCATCAGCTCAGCCGCCCCGGACAGCGGATACTCGGCCGAGACCGAACTGGCCCTGCCGGATGACAAGTGGGCCATCGACGGCACCCTGTTCACCTTCAATGGGCAGCGCTGGTTCGTGTGGTCCGGTTGGGCCGGCGACACCAACGTCGAGCAGAACCTCTACATCGCCCGCATGAGCAGCCCCACCACTCCGACCGGCGCGCGCCACATCGTCTCCCAGCCCCGGGAGAGCTGGGAGCGGGTGGTCGGCGACCCGTTCATCAACGAGGCTCCCGAGGCCATCAAGGACCCCAACGGTCAACTGCACATCGTGTACTCCGCCAACGGCAGCTGGAGCGAGCAGTACTGCCTGGCCGACCTGCGACTGCGCGCCGGGGGCGACCCGACGTACGTGTGGGACTGGTACAAGTCCAACGGCTGCCTCTTCGGTCCCAACCGCGCCACGCTGATGCCCGGCTGGGATCCGACCCTGAACGTCAACGGCCCCGGACACCACAGCTTCGTCCTGCTCGACGGCGACATCGGCACGAGCCCACCCGCCGGCCCGAGGTTCCCCCTGATGTTCCACGCGGTCCCGAAGGGGACGCCGTACGCGTGGGAGAACCGGTACTGGTACACCGGCACGTTCTGCTGGTGGGGCAACACCACCTACAGCCGCGCCAACGTCCCCGGTGCGAACACGAACACCGGCTGGAGTCTCAAGTTCTTCGAGTAGGTTCAGCCGGCTCATGCCCAGAGCCGCCGTGCCGATGGCCCTACCGTCCCTCCAGGTCGCACAAGGTCCCTCCACCTGAGGGGGCAACGATCCGGCCGGTTCGGCAGTCGTAGGGGAGTGACGGACTTCCGTCACTGGAGCCCTCTGCCAACCGCCGTTCCCCTTCCGGTGGTTGGCGGCAGGGCCTGTCATCCCTGGGAGGGTTCATGAGCCGCTACGCCACACCGCTCGGCGACAGACCGAGCGGCGGGGACGACATCGCTGCGTCCACCGCCGGCGCAAGTGCCCCGCAGAGCAGACCCGTCGGTCGCGGGGCGAGCCGCGGTGTCGTGCTGGGGGCTGCCGTCGTTCTGCTGGCCGGTGTTGGCGCCCAGGCCGATGCGGCGGCCGGCGAACCTGTGGTCAGCGGTGCCACCGTCAACTCCGGACGGGACGTCATCGTGGGTATCACGCACGACGTGGTTTTCCCGGTCACGGTCGGTGGCTCGGACGACTCCGGCCTGTCCTTCGTAGACGTGGATCTGAAAGGCCCGCACGGCGGCTTCTACACCACCGACGCGTTCTGCGAGAGCGCGACGGCCTGCACGACGGTGTTCACCGTCAACGCCCACCCGGCTCCAGGCAGCGACGATCCGGTGGACCTGGCCAACGCCAACGCGGGAACATGGTCGGTCGACGCCTTGGCCGACGCCAACGACGGCGCGTCCGTCTTCGCCCCGCGCGTGGGGTCGTTCAGCCTCAAGCGTGCCGCGCAGCTCACGGTCAACGCGTCACCCGAGCCGGTGACGAAGGGCGCTCGTATCACCGTCACCGGCAAGCTCGTGCGGGCCAATTGGGACACCTATCGGTATGCGGGATACACGGGCCAGACCGTGCACCTGCAATTCCGCCCGAAGGACAGCAGTACCTACACCACGGTGGCCGCGGTGAGGACCAGCAGCACCGGAACACTGCGCACCACGGTCAAGGCGGTCAAGGACGGCTACTGGCGTTGGAACTTCGCCGGCACGACCACGACCGGCCCGGCCAAGGCCACCGGTGACTACGTCGATGTACGCCCCTGATCCGACACACACCGCGGCTCGCAGGCCGGGCGGCTCGTCCCCCGGCAACAGCGCGCCACGACCCCGCACCTACGACGTCCCGTCGTCACGTCCCTGCGCTGACAAGGTGTCGATGCGTCGTATGGTTCCCGCTGAGGTCGCTGCGCCGGGATGTGAGGGTGTGCAAAATGTCGTGGCTGAGGAAACCCGGTAGGCGGACGGTCGGGCTCGTGGTCGCGGTCAGTGCGGCGCTGGCGCTGACCGCCTGCGGACCGGGAAGACCTGACGACGCGTCCTCGGGGGACCGTGAGGCGAAGTACAAGCGCGTCATCGAGGACCCTCACCCGCGCCCTGCCGACGTCATCGAGATGGCCGGCGCACCCACCGGAGTGGTCCGCGCGGGCGAGGGCTCGCTGCTTCTCACGTACTACGCCGGCAATGTCGAGGACGACGAAGGGCCGGCTGCGTCCGCGTGGCGCATCATCGGCCCGGACGGCGCTACGGTCGCTCAGCACGCGGAACACGCCGACGCGGAGGCGACACGAGCCGCGTACAAGGGAGTGACCGGCGGTTTTGTGCGGGTGCCGCCGGGTGAAGGAGCCCAGGGAGCGTACGCCCTCGATGTACGAGGCAAGCGGCAGAAAGTCGTCATCACCGAGACCCCGTTGCGCACCCGACCCGGCGACGTCCTGCTCGCCGAACTGGAGCCGACCCTCGTCTACCGTCCCGCCACGCGCACCGTGGCGCCTCCGGCCGGAGTGCCGGAAGACGCCGTCCGTCTCGCCGTGGACGAGCGGGGCACGGTCTGGAGCCTGGACCAGTCGCTGACCGGGGACCCCGACCGCATCCGGTGGCAGCTCGACGGCCGCACCTCGGGCTCCACGGCGGTACCGAAGCCGTACGCGGGTGGCGTCCTCGTCGCGCGCGGTGGCACCGCGGCGCTGTCCCTCACCCGGGACGAGAGCGTGAGCGGTCTGCTGGTGACGACGGACAGCGGCGAGCACTGGAGGACGGTCCTCGACGGCGGTGTTGCCTGGACGGACTTGACGCGTGGCCCGGAGTCGCTGGTCCTGGACGTCCTTGACGACGGGCGACTGCTCGTCGGCGAGGAAGGCGGCCGCTACTGGCTCGCCGACGACCACACCAACAGCGCCTTCCGTGAACTGAAGACGCCGACCGCGTTCACGTCGCTCACCGTCCACGGCAAGACGCTCTACGGCACCGCGGACGCGACGACAGCGACGTACAGGCTGGTGAAGGGCGAAGGGCTGTGGATCTCTCGTGACGGCGGCCGTGACTGGCGGCGCCACGAGGCCACGTGTTCCGCTTTGTCCTCTGGCCAACGCGCGTAGACCGCGGGCACCATTCTTCCTGTACCACCTGCACAGCCGCCCCACAGGAACCGTGGCCCACCGCAGGAAGGTCCCCCCATGAAGGTCACTCAGGCCTTGAAGCTCCGCTCGGTCCTGACCGCTCTCGCGCTCGTCATCGCCCCGGGTGCCGTCGTCATCGGCACCGCCGGCGATGCGTTCGCCGTCACCAAGATCAGTCACGCCACCGCGACCTCGATGTTCCAGCAGGTCGGCATCACCTGGTCGTCGTCCGGGAACTGCTCCAACCGCAACAATCCCACCTGTACGTCCTTCGAGCAGCTCAACCTCGCCACCGCACAAGGCGCGCAGACGCTCAAGCGTGCCAGCGGCTGTGCCCTGAACATCACGGGCGGCACCGAGACGGGACACGCCTCCGGCACGTACTCGCACTGGAACGGCTACAAGCTCGATTACGGCAAGTACGCCTGTCTCGGGAACTACATCAAGAACACTTTCACCTACATCGGCCCGCGCGGCGACGGGGCTCCCCAGTGGCGTTCCGGCTCGGGCAACATCTACGCCGACGAGGGCAACCACTGGGACGTCCTCTACTACAACTGCGGCGGTTGCTGAAGCCCGCGCCCGCACGGCACCGATTCGTCTCTGCTCTTCCGGCAGTCTTCCTGGGGCTGCCGGAAGTGCTCGCATCGTCATCTCGTGCCTCGGGCTTCGCCTGCTGGGCTGGGGCCTGCCCTGGCGATGAGCAGGGCTACGTCGTCGTGGTCGTCATCGTCACGCAGGGTGTGCAGGAGGAGGTCGCAGGTGGCGTCGATGGAGCGGTTGGGGTCGTCCAGGACGTTGAGGAGAGCGTCCAGGCGGGCGTCGATCGGCTGGTCGCGGGTCTCGATGAGGCCGTCGGTGTACAGGACGAGCTGATTCCCGGGCCCGAACTTGATCGAGGTGGAGTCGAAGGAGATGCCGCAGCCGCCCAGGGGCGCGCCGGTGGGCAGGTCGAGCAGCTCACGTGTGGCGTCCGGGCGGAGGAGTACGGGCGGTAGGTGTCCGGCAAGGGAGACGTGGCATTGCGCGGTGTGGGGATCGAAGACGGCGTAGACGCAGGTCGCGATGGTCTCGAGGCCGTCCGTGATGTGGTCGAGGTGGTGGAGGACCTCGTCGGGCGGCAGATCGAGGTCGGCCAGCGTTCTGGTGGCGGTACGTAGCTGTCCCATGGCGGCAGCGGCTGTGACGCCGCTGCCCATGACGTCGCCGACGACGAGGGCGGTCTTGTCGCCGTTCAGGGGAATGACGTCGAACCAGTCGCCGCCGATCTCGATGGTGGCCTGGGCGGGGCGGTAGCGGAAGGCGACATCGACACCAGGCCGTTGTCGAGGGGGATGGGGCAGCAGGCTGCGCTGGAGGGTGAGGGCGGTGCGCCGCTGTTCCTCCACGGCGTGGTGCCGGTCGGTGACATCGACGCTGGAGGTGGCCACGCCCAGCACTTTCCCGTTGGGGGATTCGAGCCGGTAGAACGAGATCGACCAGGCGTGATCGTTGTCCGGGTCGGCCGCCGTGCGGCCGACGATGTACTGGTCGACAATCGGTGTCCCGGACGCGAGGACTTCCCGCATGGCGCCTTCGAAGGACTTGTCCAGGTAGGGCACCACCTCGTGGACGTGGCGGCCGATGTGCTCGGCGGCCGGCACGCCGTTCATCCGTTCCTCGGCGGGGTTGACCGAGATATACCGAAGATCGGTGTCCAGCATGCCGAGCCCGATCGGTGACTGGGACACCAGCTGGGCGGACAGGGCCAGGTTCCGCTCCACCTGCCGTAGCGTCGCCTGATCCGTGGCCAGGCCCAGAGCCCAGTACTCGCGGTGGTCGTCCTGCAACCGCATGTTGCGGAACTCCACCAAGCGGCTGCTGCCGTCCTTGCGCCGGACGGGAACGACCCCGGCCCAGCTCTCGCCGCCCTGCATGACCTGCGCGAACAGCGCCAGCACCGTATCGAGCTGCTCTCTGTCGATCAACAGCTGGCCCGCGTACTGGCCCAGTGCCTCCTCGGCGGTGTAGCCGAAGAGGGTCTCGGCCTGCGGGCTCCAGAGATCGATCCTGCCCTCGGCGTTGAGGAGGACCGCGGCCACGTTCAGCACATCCAGCAATCCGCCCGGCCTGGACGCAACCACACCCGCCGTGCCGGGATCGTCGCGGAAGGGTTCGGTCGCGCCCATACCTCAGGCCTCCTTCCCGCCGCAGATCAGGCTGCCGCACTGCCAGGCTGACAGGTGCGGGCACCAGTACCCGGCAATCCCATCGTCCTCCTCCGCAGCCGACGCGTGCACGCCAGCGCCGGCGAGAGCGGCAGCCTGCCGGACACCACCTCGCCGGGTTCGGCGGCTGGGCTTGTTGCGCCGACGGGCTTGCGGTTCGCCGGGGGCAGGCCGGCTATCTGCGGATGGCCGGTCTACGTGGGCCCAGGCATGCCAACGTGGACGACCTTCTCGGAGCTGCAGGGCCCAGCTCCGAGCTGCAGGTCATTCACTCCTACGCCTTCCGGGCGAGTCCGCCGTGTTCGGCAACGACCTCCGCGGTGGGCAAGCCGGGCTCGGGTCGCCACCGCGTCACCGAGACGACACCGGGTGCGATGAGGTCCAAGCCGTCGAAGAACGTGGTGATCTCGTCGATCGTGCGCAGGTTGTAAGGAACGGCGCCGCTGTCGTTGTAGGCGTCCTGGGCCTGCTCGAAGACCGGGTCGATGCCGCGGGAACCGTCGTTGATGGAGAGATAGCTGCCCGAGGGCAGGGCACTCATCAGCCGGGTGACGATGGAGCGGGCCTGGTCGTAGTCGGCGACGTGGCCCAGGATGTTGCTGAGGATGAGCGCGGTGGGGCGGCCGAAGTCCAGTGTCTCGGAGGCGGCGGCCAGGATGCGGTCCGGGTCCGTCACGTTGGCGTCGATGTAGGCGGTCGCACCCTCCTGGGTGGAGTAGAGCAGGGCGCGAGCGTGGGCGAGCACCATCGGATCATTGTCCACGTAGACGATCCGAGTCTCGGGGGCCAGCTGCTGGGCGACCTCGTGGGTGTTCTGCGCGGTTGGAAGACCGGTGCCTATGTCCAGGAACTGCCGGATGCCCGCCTCGGAGACCAGATACGAGATGTTCCGGCGCAGGAAGGCCCGGCTGGAACGGGCGATGGTGACGATGCCGGGGAAGACCGCGGTGTAGGCGTCGCCTGCTTCCTCGTCGACGGGATAGTTGTCCTTGCCGCCGAGCCAGTAGTTCCAGATCCGGGCGGAGTGCGGAACCGAAGTGTCGATCTTCTGATGGTTCGCGGGTTCCGGCGTCGTCACAGGGTCGGTCATCAGTCGTGTCCGTTCTTGAACCGCAACATGGATGCTTCACGGCACAACCTACGTCCGAACGCCCTCTGTATCCGCACCAGTTCACACTTTCCCGGCTGGTGCGGCAGTCGCCGCGATGCCGCCGAACAGCTTCTCCCCGAGGGTGAATCCTCGGTGCGGACGCCCGCCCCGCTCGCCGACCGGTACGGCGCTGCCCCTGAGCAGCCCGCGTTCGCCCTGTAGCGGCAGGCCCAGTCGCCACCGGGCTCACCTGATCCTGTATGCCGCTACTGCTCGTTGACGGCGAGGCCCGCCGCGGGTACCCCTGCCTGAGCCTGCTCCGGCTGTGTGGCCATGGCCCTCAGCGTCTCGAAGGCGGCCGCGGTCGGGCCGGCCGGTTCAGCCTGATAGACCACCAGTTGCTGGTGCGAGGCCCGGTTGACGGTGAAGGCCGCGAACTTGACGTGCAGGTCTCCGACCTGGGGGTGTTTGAGATGCTTGCCCTCTTGGGACTTGCCCTTCACGTCGTGCGTCCGCCAGATTTCGGCGAACTCCGTGCTCTGGGCGGACAGTTCCGCGACGACTTCGGCGATGCGGGCCGATTCGGGGTCGTGTCCGTACGCGGCCCTGATCTCGGCGACGCAGGAGTGCGCGGCTCGCTCCCATTCCTGGTAGAACTCGCGTCCTGCCGGGTCGACGAACATCATGCGGGCGAGGTTGTCGAACTTCTCGAACCCGCTGTGGAGGGCTGTGGCGAGGGAGTTGCCCGCCATGACGTCGAGGGCCGGGCCGACGACGAAGGCCGGAGTGTGCTCCCATCCGTCCATCAGCTGCAACAACTGCTGGCTGACGTCTGTCCTGCCCCGGTCGCGCGGGCGCTGCGAGGCGGTGAGGCAGAGGCGGTTGAGATGGTCGGTGGCTTCCGCGTCCAGTTTCAGGGCCCGTGCCACGGCATCGAGGACCTGCGGGGACGGGCTGTTCTCGCGCCCCTGTTCCAGCCTGACGTAGTAGTCGGAGCTGACCCCTGCGAGGAGCGCGACCTCCTCCCTGCGTAGTCCCGGCACCCGGCGTCGCCCGTGTTCGGGAAGACCGACGTCGTGTGGCTTGAGGGCTTCTCGGCGGGCTCTGAGGAAGTCACCCAAAGGCGTCTCACTGCTCATGTGGCAAGACTAGGAGCTGGCCGGGCGATCATGTGACTGCCCCGAGAAGGACGATCCGTTACGTCGACGCCGCCGTCGCCCAGCTACCAGGCCGAGGGTCACGCGATCCGCGAGGGGACATCACCCGGCTCTCCCCTCTCCAGCATGGCGACCTGAACCTGCTCGGCCGCTACAGCTTCACCGCCTCACCCCGGCCGCCGGCGCCCTGGGCCGACCTGGCGGCCTGCTCGATCTTCGCGCAGTAGGCTGCACGGGCTTCCTCGTCGATCTGCTGCTCGTTCTCGGCGCGCACCCCGGTCCGGCCGTCGAGGCCCTCGCGCAGGATGTCGGCGTGCCCGGCATGCCGGACGGACTCGCCGAGTACATGGACCATGACGGCGAACAGGTTCGTGTTGGGATAGCGCTCCACCCACCACGGCACGTGGCCGGGGGCGTCGAGGGGAAGCTCGTTGATCGTCGCGTCCGAGTGTTCCCACGTGCGCCGGTAGAACCCGATGATCTGATCGCGGGTCTCGTCCTCGGTCGCCCACTGATCGCTGCCGTCGGAGTCCTGCCACCGGCACAGCGGTTCCGGGGAAGGGCGGTCGAAGACCTCGCCGAAGTACCTGGCCTCGACGGTGGCCACGTGTTTGACCAGACCGAGGAGGTTGGTCCCGGTCGCTGTCAGAGGCCGGCGGGCGTCGTATTCGGACAAGCCGTCGAGTTTCCAGAGCAGCGCCTCGCGGTCCCGCCGTAGTCGCCTGTGCAGGTTGTCCTTCGCGAATTCATCGATCATGCGGCATGAACCTTTCCATGGGCTGTTCGTGGTCTCAAGATCCCGTACGTGGTCCGCAACGCCTGGCAGAGCCGAGGCTTAGGACTCCTAGCACAGTGAGCTACCGGGAATGGCTGTGCGTCAGAGAGACGTGGGGGTGGGGTGCGTGACGGCTCGCGGCCGACCGGACCCGCGACGGTTACTGCGCAGGAGAAATACACGCATGCTGTTCGGTGCCGTTCTCTGATCCCGTTGAGCAGTTCGGGACGGGGACCGGGGAGGTGGGCGGGTGCCAGGTGAGAATCCAGCCGGCGGTGAGCACTGCCGCGCCGCCTGCCAGGGCGATTGCGCCGCCTGTTCCGATGCCGGCGGCCACCGAGCCGAAGCAGGCCGGCCCGACGCCCTGCAGCGTCATGCTGCCGGAGCCGAGCAGACCGAAGGCCTGGCCCTGGCCATCCCGCGGCAGGGCGTCCAGGAACGGCCGTTGCAGGCCGAGACCGTAGGCCAATCCGAAGCCGCAGAGCAGCAGCAGACAGGATGAGACGCCCACTCCGGGCTCGGTGGCGAAGCCGACCAGCGGCAGTCCCGTCAGCGCAATCAACGGGACTACCAGTCGCTCCCGGGCGGGCGGCCGTAGCAGTCGACCCACCAGCAGGTCACCGACAAGCATGCCGACCGGCAGACAGCCCATCAGCACCGCGTACCAGCCGGGCGCGAAGTGGCGTCCTCCCGCGTAGGCGACGATCAGACCTTCCGCGCCCGCCACGAACCCGGGCGGTAGCCACTGGGCCAGCATCAGTCGTCGTACCGTGCGTCCGCGCAGCAGCAGGCCGGCACCGTGCAGGCTTGCCCGGACGGCCCCGCCATCGCCCCGGGCGCGGCCGGGTGTGCCGCCGAACTCTCCGGGCTCCAGCCGGGGTAGCCGGATGCGGATGGCGAGCGCGCAGCCGAGGAAGAGGGCGGCGCTCACCGCGAGCGCCCGGTGCGGACCGAGTACCGCGACGACCGCACCTCCCAGCGCCAGACCGAACAATTGCGCGCCAGAGGAGGCGATGTTGTTCAGTGAACGGCCCAGTACATAGGCGTCGCCCTTCAGCCACTGCGCGACCAGCCGACTCGACGCGCCGCCGAACACCGGTGTGGCGAGGGCGACCAGCGCCACTACACCGAGGCTTACCGCGATCGGCATCCGCACCAGGGCGAGCAGCAGGGCGGCGGCGCACTCCAAGGCGTAGCCGCCGGCGATGAGCGCGCGGGGCGGCAGTCGGTCGGCCAGTGAGCCCAGCAGCAGCGAGCCGAACAACTGCGGGAGAAAGCCGATGCCGAAGGCCAGCGCGCTCAACAGCGCGGAGCCGGTGGCCGCGAAGACCAGCACCGAGAACGTGGTGATCCGCAGCGAGCCCGCAGTGATCGCGACGGCGCGGGTCGAGAAGAGCAGCCGGAATCGCGGCTCGGCCAGCACCTCCCGGTAGGTGGCACGGTGGTTGCCCTGCGCGGGTTCGGCGGTTGGGGTCATGACGCCGAGCCTCGCCGTGCGCCCACGCCACTCACCAATGATTCGTCGCTGGACGAATCGAAACAGACGTCCGGCGGTAGCATCGCAGGGTGCTCCGCTTCGAAGTCTCCGTCGAGGACCTGCTGCGCAGCCGCTTCGCACTGTCGCCCGCGATGGACCTCTGCCTACTGCTGCGCTCGCTCGCCGGCCAGAACCGGCCGCTGCCGCGAGCCTGGGCCACCCGGCTCCGGCCGGCCTTTGAACGGCTTCGCCGCGAGACCGAACTGGACGCCGCCCTCGCCCTGCAAGCCCCGCAAGGTGGACCGAACTTCGTCGCCCCGCCCCCGCGCGGCACCAACCAGACCTGGGCGGACGACCTGGCCATGATCCGGGCCACACCGCTGGAAGCGGCCCGCCACGAATTCGCCACCACCGCGACCGGCCCGTCCGCCCGTGATCCCCGCGTACGCGCAGTGCTGGACTCCACGGACGCCGTCTCCAGGATCGCCGAGGCGATGGATCAGGCGTGGCACGAGCTGCTCGCCACGGACTGGCCGCAACTGCGCGCGATCTGTGAGCGCGATGTCGTGCACCGGGTGGGTGTGATCGGCGAACACGGATGGGCCACGGCCATCGAGAGCCTGCATCCGAGCATCGCCTGGCGCGCCGGCGGTATCGAGATCGGCTTCTTTTCCCCAGTCGGAAGCGTCCGCCTCGCCGGCGACGGGCTACTGCTCATCCCTTCGGTCTTCGTCGCGAATATCGCCGCCCACCTGGAAGACCCCTGGCCCAGGACCTTGGTCTATCCCGCGCGCGGCACCGCCGCCCTGTGGGGCGAACAGGCGACCGTCCCCCAACCGGACGCGCTGACCGCTCTGGTCGGCCGGGCCCGAGCCCGGCTGCTGTTGGCGCTGGACGCCCCGGCCAGTACCAGCCACCTCGCCCGAAGCCTCGCCATGGCACCCGGCGCGGTTGGAGACCACCTCGCCATCCTGCGAGGCGCGGGGCTGCTCGTCCGCGCCCGATCCGGACGGTCGGTCCTCTACCGGCGCACCCCGCTCGGCGAGGCGCTGGTCGCTGGTTCGGGCTGAGGGCTCAGATCAGCACTGGTTGTCGCGGTCTTCCAGGGGCCGTACCTCTCGGGAAGATCCCGCCACTGCACTCCGGGCCGCACCTGGTGCATGCTGGCAACAACACCCCAGGCACGGGGCAGTCACATGACGCCCGGAGCCGGGGCGGCGGGGATGTTCAGGGGGTCGAGGTGTTCAGCACGTATTCGCGTGACGCGTACACCTCGCTGCGCAGGGCGTTCAGGTCGATGTCGAGGACGTGTCCGTCCCACTTGCGGGGTTCGCCGTTGATGAGAACGGCGCTGATGTTGCGCGCGTCGGAGCCCAGCACGATCGTGCCGATGGGGTCGTTGAGCGGCATGTTGTTGAGGTCCTCGGCCCGGATGACCAGCAGGTCGGCCTTCTTGCCCGGAGTGAGTGAGCCGGTGACGCCGGCCAGACCGTTGGTGTGGGCGCCCTGGAGGGTGGCGAAGTCCAGGACGTCGTGGGTCGTGATGCGCAGGGGCTGGCTGTCGGTGCCGTAGGCGGCGTGGACCGCGCGCATCCGCTGGATGGCGTGCAGGGCCCGCATCTGCGTGAACATGTCGCTGGCCAGGGCGACTTCGACGTCGATGCTCAGGCCGGGGCGGATGCCGACGGCGAGGGCCTCGTCGACGGCCGGTATCGCGGTCTCCAGTCCGATCTGGGCGTCGGAGGTCGGGGCGAGGGCCACGGTGGTACCGGTCCCTCCCATGGCCTTCCATGCCTCGGAGGTCAGTCCTGTTGAGTGGATGAGGGCGACGTCGGGACTGAGGATGCCGTCCTCGGCCCAGCGCAGGACCGCCTCGGAGGAGGACGTGCCGAAGACGGCGTCCACGCTCACACCGATGCCCAACTCCGCCGCAACACGCGCTAGTTCGGGACCGTAGGCGAGAACCGGGCCGGCGATCTCGTCGGTGGCCAGCGTCGCCAGGCGCAGGGTGAGCAACTGGTCGGTGCTGCTGAAGTACTGGTCCTTGAGGCGGGTCAGGTCGCCGGGCCACTGCCGGTCCCACTCGCCGAAGTGCGGTCCCATGGAGGCGTGGACGCCGCGGATGCCGGTGTCGACGAGGGCCTCGATGGCGGCGTCGGAATGTTCGCGGGTGCGGGAGTTGTGGGAGAAGTCGAGCATCGTCGTGATGCCGCTGTCGATCGCGGTCAGGGCGGCCAGCTTGGTGCCGGTGTACATGTCCTGGGGCCGGTAGACGGTGGCGTATCCGGCCAGGGTGGACATGACGTAGCCGCCGAGGTCGTCGACGTCCGGCATGATCCGGCGCAGCTGGGCCTGCCAGGCGTGCCGGTGGGTGTCGACGAATCCGGGGGTGAGGATCGCGCCCATGGCGTCGACGACCACGGCACCGTCCACGTCGAGGTGACGGCCGACGGCGGTGATCGTGTCGCCCTCGACGAGGAGGTCGCCGCCGTTGATGACGCCGAGGTCGGGGTCCATGGTGACGATGGTCGCGCCGCTGAACAGGATGCGCCGCCGGTCGGCCGGCCGACGCCGGACTTCTTCGAGGACGGCGGCGCTGGTGGTGTCGTTGACGTGCAAGAGAGGTCTTCTTTCGGTACGGCGGACAGGGCCGTGAGGATGGGCCTTGCGCTGGAGGAGGGGAGGGGAGCAGGGGAGACTGAGATGCTCGAACGCCAGCCGGGACGTGAGTCGCGGCGCCCAGGGAGGGTCAGCCGAGCTTCATGACGTAGCCCGCGTGGTGCAGTTCGTCGCCCTGGAACTCGCCGTAGGCCCAGAAGCCGAGGTCGTCCAGGTAGTCGATGCGGTCGCCGTCGATCCAGTACCGGCCCTGGTAGGCGTGCGGGCGCCCGCCCCGGGTCTCGTCGTAGCGGCCGTCGGCGGTGAGCTCTTGGTGCAGGAAGTCGTTCCTGTCGATCCAGACGCCGAGGCGGGGGCTGCCGGTCAGGTCCGCGGCGGCCGGGATGCCCGCCTCGGGGGCGGTGGCCCGACCCGGAACGTCGGTGCCGGACCACAGGACCGGCCGGCCGGCTGCGACGAGTGCGCGGACCTGCTCGGGCCGGGTCATGAGGGTGGCCACCGCGCTCGGCACGTCGGCGGCGAGCGAGTCGGGCACCACCAGAAACTCGGGGTTGTTGCCCGGGGTCAGCGTCGCGACGTACTCGGAGCGGTGGCCGCGGCCGCCGACCAGCGCGACGGTGTCCACCACGGCGGGGGCGATGGTCATACCGGTGCAGTCGACGACGATGGCGTTGTCGTCCCCCCGCGGCGGTGATGATGCCCGGTCCGACGCCCACGAGCAGGGAGCCGACGAACAGGAGGTCGGCGCCGCGCATGGTTCCGATCAGCGGATCCATCGTCAGGATGCGGGCGTTGGTGAAGAGGACGGGACGCCCCTTGTCATTCGAAAGGATCTCCTCGAGAGCCTCGGGGTTCCAGCGCACGGTGCTGGTGACGGTGGTGCTCATCGCATGCTCCTCAGCGGGGTCGCCTCACCGGTTTCCCCGCCGCGCGATATGGGCGCCGGTGCGGGTCCGAGGCGAGAGTCCGGCAGCCGCAGTGGCTGCCTGCCCACCAGGTTCGTCGCGCGGTGGCGCCGGAACCAGGCCGCCCTGTCCCTAGGTGTCGGACACCCACGATCCGTCCCGCCACCTACGGGAAAGGGGCATGGAACCCGGGTCGCGCCGGCGCCGTACGGCACCGTGGGCCCCGTCGTTCGGGATGCTGGGTGCGCGACTCCCAGGAAGCCCGCACCTGGGGAGGCCGCGGCCTGGTTGCCACCGGCCGCGGTGCCGATCGTAGAGCCGTGACCAGCAACGACACGCCCCCTGACCCGCACCCCTACGTCGGCATGTGGGTGACCGCGGACGGCTGCATCCGTCAGGAACTCCTGCCCGACGGCCGCTACGACGAAGCCCGCGGCAACCGGCGCAGCGCCTATACCGGCAGCTACACCGTCATCGGCAACCACATCGACTACGTCGACGACACCGGCTTCACCGCCACCGGCGACGTCCGTGACGGCGTTCTCTTCCACGAGCACCTGGTGCTCTACCGCGAGGGCGACGAGCACACGAGGCGGGAACCTCGGCCGTAGCCAAGATCCACGTGCAGGGAAGCCGTACTGGCCTCGGCCTCGTCGCGCGACCAGCCGAGGTCACCGTCGGCGACCGGCTGGTTCCCTAGCGTTCGTGACTGCGGGGGCTATCCCGTGCGGGCGAGCCTTCCGGATGGCTGCCCGACTCAACGCTGGGGGGCTTGCGCGTCCGACTGCGGCGACTCTGTGTGCATCACGGCCGACCCTTCGGTGCGACTGTTCCGATTCCATGCGTGAGCGGGCCCGGACGGCCCCAAACAGCGCTCTGGCAGGTGAGCCGGGCATTGGGCGTGGTCGCGGCCCGTTCGCTGACGTCTTGAGCCGGTGGGCCCGGCCGCCGATTCGCTCGTAGATTGGAGGTACAGGCGGTCGCGCTCGCAGCCCTGGGAGAGCGCCGGATGACATCGGAGATTGAATTCACGGCGTTTTTCGACGCCACACCAAGCCCGTACCTGGTACTGGGCACGGACCTGGTGATCCGCTACGTCAATCAGGCATACCTGCAGGCCACCGGGCGATCCCGGAACGAGCTGGTCGGGAAGTACTTCTTCGACGCCCTGCCGGAAAACCCCCATGCCCCCGAGGAGGCGCAGCGGAACCTGAAGGCCTCACTGCTCCGGGTCCTGGAGACCGGGGAACCGGAGACCTTGGTGCTCCAGCGGTACGACATCCCCGCTCTCCAGCATCCGGGCGAATTCGAAGAGCGCTGGTGGTCGGAGATTCACACACCGATTGCCGGGCCTGACGGCAGGGTGAAGTGGATCGTTCAACGGGCCGAGGACGTGACCGTCTTCGTCCGGTCACGCCGGGCACGCGCGCTCACTGAGGGCTTCACCGAACGGGAGAAGGGCATGGCGGCCGAGCTGTTCGCTCGGGCCCGCGAGCTGCACCACCTGAATGAGGAACTGCGTCAGGCCCACGCCCGCGAACGGCAGGTTGCCGTCACCTTGCAGGAAGCCATGCTCTCCGCCCCCGACTTGAACCACCACACCGAAAACATCGCGGTCCGCTACCTGCCGGCGAGCACCTCACTGAACGTGTGCGGCGACTGGTACGACGTCGTCGACCTGCCCCCCGACCGGTACTCCGCCGCGGTCGGAGACGTCGTCGGCCACGGCCTGCACGCCGCCGCCGTCATGGGGATGCTCCGCAGCGCCCTGAGCGCGGTCATCCGCACCACTCCCAGCCCCGCCCAGGCCCTGGAAGTCCTCGGTCTGTACGCCCGCTCCTTGGACGGCGCGACGGCGGCAACCGCGGTCAAGGTACTGATCGACACCCGCAGCAAGCTGATCATCTACAGCAACGCCGGGCACCCGCCCCCCGTCCTGCTCCACTCCGACGACACCTGCGAACTCCTGGACCAAGCCACCGATCCACCGCTCGGCGCCCGTGAGCACCACGTCCCGCGCCCCCAGGCCGGCCTCGCCTACAACGTGGGGGACACCCTCGTGCTGTACACGGACGGCCTCATCGAGCGCCGTGACGAGGACATCGACGCCAGCTTGACCCGCCTGACGAAGGCCCTGGCCAAGGTCAGCTCCCTCACCCCTGACCAGCTCGCCGACGAACTGCTGACCCGCCTCGGCGTTGCAAAGGGTGCTCCCGACGACATCGCCCTCATCGTCATCCGCCTATGACTCCGTGCTTGAGCCGACGGTGTTGCAGCGCGGGCGCGGGCCGGGGCAAAGAAACCGAAGGCGATTCGATTCTCACTGCGGAGCGGGCGCGTTCACGACGTTCGGCAACCAGGGCACCCCGTTGGCGGGCGTTGGCGTTGCGTCCGGAGGAACGTGTGGAAGGCCGGGTCTGCATGAAGTGGCTGAGCAGTTGGACAGTAGGAATGATGTCTGCGCCGTGAACTGCCCGCCGAACCGAAGGCGTTGCTCGTCTTGGCCCCTCCGGCTCTGGCGCTGGCGGTCACCCCCTGGCGGCATAGGCTCCCGCCCCGGGGAACCTGCCGCTCAGCCCCGGGATCAGCACCGCCGCCACCGCCAGGTGCATCAGAGCGAGGGAGGCCCGGGTGCCGCCGTCCATACCGTCGCCGATGAAGGGCAAGAAGGACACGGCCAGTACGGCGCCGGCCACCCCGGTCCAGATGGTGCGGGCGCGACGCGCCCCGAACCGCTCCAGGGCGGCCAGCAGTCCCCAGCCGGAGAGTGACGCGAGCAGTGCGACGACCGTCACGGGCACGGCGCCGATGTCGAGCGTCTGCTCGCCGTCGGAGATCCGCAGCCGGTGCCCCAGCAGGGGATCCGCGACCAGCCACACCAGGACGGGGGCCAGGACGGCCAGGGCCGTAGCCCCCAGGCGCCTTCTCCGCGCGCTCACTTGGCGCCACCCCAGAGCGCCCCATGCAGGAAGACCTCCACCAGCTCCTGCGGGGTGAGATCCGGCTCGTCCTCCGTGCGCGGCTGGGTGAAGAGCAGCCCGAAGAACAGGGCCGCGATCTGCTCCGGCGGCCGGCGCAGGGCGGCCTTCTCGGGCTCCAGCAGCTCCGCGAGGGCCGCGCGGATACGGGTCGTCGACTCCGTACGGCCCGCGCCGCGCACCGTGCCGGGGTGCTTGCCGCCGCGATGCCCCAGCGAGCCGGCGATCGCGCCCATCCTGTCCATGTGCGCCTGTAGCGCCTCGGCCGCCTCCGCGAGCCGGTCGGGCAGCGGCTGGGACAGGTCGATCGCGTCGAGCTCGCGGACCGCGTGCTCGGGGGAGAGCGCCTCGGCCATACAGGCCTGCAGCAGCTCCTCCTTGTCGGCGAAGACCCGGAAGATCGTGCCCTCGCCGATGCCCGCGGCGCGGGCGATCTTCGCGGTCGTCACCGCCGCGCCGTACTCGGCGATCAGCGGGATCGCGGTCTGGATGATCATTTCGCGGCGCTGCTCCGGCGACATGGCGGGGGCGCGACGGCGGGTGGGTTGGTTCTCCTTGGGTTCCGTCATGACCGCGAGCTTACGGAGTGAGTGCTCACTCCGTCAATGAGTGAGCACTCACTCCGATCGCTTTGGGGGTGCGTCAGTTGAGCGACAACGGTGGTTTGCCTGCCGGCGATGGCGGTGAGCTTTGCACAGTCACCCCAAGGGGCCTACGGACCAACTCGGCACGGCCCGGGCGCTGATGGCCGAGCGCCGCCCCGACGGGCGGGTACCGCCGATGGCCGGTACCGCCGCGATCGGGGCGGTTGTGCGAGTGCCGGTCACCGCGATCGAGGAGGTCCGTAACCTGTCCTCGATGAGCGGCATCCTGGCCGGCACCGCCTGGAGTCTGCTGCCGGCCAGACGGCCCGCCTCACTTCAGGTGCCGGGCGAAGAACCGGTTCCCGTCGTCCACCTCGAACCACGGGGTACCGGTGTGCCCGCCCAGATTGGCGTGCAGCGTCTTCTCCTTGGTGCCGAAGGCGTCGAACAGGTCCAGGGCCCGCTCCCGGGGGTTCCCTTCGTCGTCCCACTGCAGCAGGAGCAGCAGCGGAACGGTGACTTGCCGGGCCTCGTCGCGCTGAGCGCGGGGGACGTAACCCCCGGCGAAGAAGCCGGCGGCCGCGATGCGTGGCTCGACCACCGCCAGCCGAATGCCGACGGCGGTCCACCCCGAGTACCCGACCGGACCGCCGATCTCGGGCAGCGAGAGGAGGGCGTCCAGGGTGGTCTGCCAATCCGGTACCGCCTTTTCGACCAGCGGGCCTACTACGGACTCGAAGATCTCATCGACCGGCTCGCCGGTTTGCATCGCCCGGCGGAGGTCGGCGCGGGCCTGCTCGTCGGCTGCGGAACGGGGCCGGTCACCGCACCCGGCGGCGTCGATGGTGGCCACCGCGTAGCCGTACGCCGCGGAGTGCCGGGCCCGGGCCACCAGCCGCGATTGCCGCCTGGGCAGGCCGTTGTTGTGGGCCATCAGGATCAGCGGGACCGGTGTGGCGGATACGGGGGTCCACAGGGTGCCGGGGATCTCGCCGAGGGTGAATTCGCGCTCGAGGACGCCGTCATCGAGGCGCTGTTCGGAAGTGAATTGCATGGTCGTGCCCTTCGGGAGTGCGCTTGAACGGCGCTCCCGGACGACCTGCCTATCGTCCGACCGTGACCCCGAAGGGGAGCACCCATGTCAGTACTGTGTTCACGGGTACCACCTCCTCGTTCTCTCGCACGGCCTCCGGAAAGTAGCAGCGGTCGCCGTGGTCCGCCAACGGGTTTCGGCGGAGGCTCGTGGCCGAAGGCCACGGAGCCACGCTCGACACCCGCCGCCTCTCCCAACACGTCGTGGCGGCCGGGACACTCTGCTGGCCTGGCTGGTCATCGGCTTGAACGGTGGCGGCCTTTCTTATGCCACCGACCCCAGTGAGGTGGTCGACCGGACGCGGACAGCATCGCTGGACGAACCCGAGGCGGACAGGGTGGCCGTTGGTGCTCATCGCCGGTGCCGACAACAGCAAGTTGGAGGCCTTGGACCGCGAGCACCACCTCGTCCTGGAGCTGATCCTCCGTAGGACTTGGTGGGTAGCCACGGCCCGGGACTTGACCGCCGTGAACTGGGTGAAGCCTGCCCGCTGCCCACCGAAGGCGACGAGCGATGGCGGACGGCAGCGGCCGTTGAATCGCGCCACCGTCGCATCATCGGACGGGTGGCTCCTAGTCGACGCCGGGCGCGGTGCTCTTCTTGCTCCGCGCATCGGCGACGGCGTACGGCAGTCCGGGAAGGAGCAGCGCCGGGGCCACCCACAGCGGCAATGTGAACAGCGCCCTGTCGCCGACCAGCCACTGGGAGAGCAGCACTGCACCCAAGCCGGCGACAAGGGCGACCGCCAGGCTCTTACCGAGCCCCAGGCGGCCGCGCCGTAGCTCCCAGGCGACCGTGACCGCTGCGACGACGACCCAGAAGGCGACCTCGTCGACGCTGACGACCCGTTCGGTGGTCCACCGGACCAGACACGTGGCCAGCAGCAGCCAGCCGATCACGAAGCAGACCATCGCGGCCGTACGCAGCAGCCGGCGGGGCAGCGGAGCGCGGGCCCGCGCCCAGGACGCGGCGAACTCCTTGACGTCGTCGCCCACGACATCCTGCGGCGTGCGGCCTGCGGCCACCGCGTCCTCCAGATGAGCGGAGAGCTCGTCGAGCATCTCCCGCACGGATCCGTCGTCGATGCCCCGGTACTCCCAGTTGCTGCGGCAGACCGCGAGTACCTGTTGGTTCGTCATGGTGCGCTGATCCGTCATGGTGCGCTTCCCCCCGTGGGTTCGTTGTCGGTCAGAATCCGCCCCACACGCCCGCTGAAGGCGTGCCACACGGCCCGGCCGCTGGTCAGTTCGGTACGTCCCGCTTCGGTCAGGCGGTAGTACTTACGTGGGGCGCCACCGCTGGCCGACGGGGCGCTGTACGAGGAGATGAGCCCCTCCCGCTCCATCCGGGCGAGCAACGGATAGATACTGCCCTCGCTCACGAGATCGAGCCCGCTGTCGGCGAGTGCCGTCACGAACTCAAAGCCGTAGCGCGGCCGTTCGGCGATCAGTGACAGCAGGCAGAGATCGAGCACTCCGCGCAGCATCTGACTACGACGCTGGTCACCGTTGGCGGGCCGCCCCTTTGTCATGCGGTACAAGATAGTCAGCCATTGCCATGCGTCGCAAGATACTTGCAGTGCATGGCAATGACTCGACGGCGCAGGTGCGGACGCCGACGGCGGCCTCCTGGTACACCACCACGGGCCGCCCGGCCGGGTTGCTTGGCAGGCCTGCTCGGCCACGTCTGCGGCCGCACGGCCGGCGCCGACCCGGAGCGCGCACGGTGGGTCGTGTCGGATTACCTCCGGGCCAGCGTGCGAGTGAGTCCGGCAGCGACGGTCGTGGCCGAGGATCCATCGGCGCCAGTTACCGGTGAGGGCGACAGCCGTAGGCCGAACTCAGTACGAGTGCCCGGGGAGTTCGGTGGTTCCGGTGGTCGACGGGTGGGTGTGCGCGGCTTCGAGGAGTCTTGCTGCGCCGCGGACGGCGGCGGTGTGCGGGGCGGCGACGGGCTTGACGGTGGCGTGCAGCCGCTCGGTGAGGGGGTAGGTGATGTCGGGGCGCAGCGCGCCTCCGCCGGCCAGGAGTACACCCCGCTGCAGGGCGTCGAGCGTCTGCGCGGTGTGGTCTTCCTCCAGCATCGTGGTCACCATCGCGGTGACCGCGTCGGCAATCTGCGTGGGCGGGGTGAGACTGTCCAGGTCGCGGGTGCCCAGGACGGCGTGGCGGGCATCGGTGACGGTGCCGTCGGCCAGCAGGACGACCTCGGTGATGTCGGCGCCGATGTCCACCACGAGCAGCGGCCGGGTCAGATCGGCACCGGCGGCCGTGGCCACGGCGCGTGCGGAGGGGACGGTCAGCACGGTGTGCGGCCGTAGGGGCTCCAGTGCGGTGCGGGCCTCCTTCCGGAAGGTGACTCCACCCAGGACGGGCGTGGTCAGGACGATCAGGCGACTGCCGAAGCGGGGCAGGACGTGGCCGAGCAGGCGGTCGAGCATCCGGGCGGTGGCGGCGGTGTCGACGATGGTGCCGCGCAGGATGGGGTGGATCGTCCCGTCGCCGGGCAACGTCACCGTGGGCACGTCGAGGACTGTTCGGCGGCCGGACACCCAGGCGCGGGTTCGCGCGCTCCCGAGGTCGAGGGCGATGCCGGAACGCTGTCGGTACAGGGGCCAGGCGCGGTTCGGGGCGGTCGCGGCACGGGGTCGGGCTGATGTCGTCATCGTCCGGCCTCTCTGACCTGCTGGCAGCGGGCGCAGTAGCGGGCTTGCGGCACGATCATCAGACGCTCGCGGGCGATGGGCCCGCGGCACAGGTGGCAGGTGCCGTAGCGACCCTGATCCATCCGCGTCAGGGCCGCCTCCACGTCGGCGAGCACCATGCGGGCGGAGGCGGCGAGCTTGACGTGCACTTCGAGGTGAGAAGCGGCCCGCCGGTCGAGCAGTGCCTCGGTGCGGCTCGTGGCGGGGACTGTCAGCTGCTGGAGCTGTTCCTGGCGGAACAGACGCTGCTCGTGCAGGTTCTCGCGCAACGCGGCGAGGTCCTCGACCGACAAGGTCGTGTCGCGGCCGCTGATGATCTGCTGGTTCACCACTTCACCCCTCGGGCAGGGCGGGAGACGGAGACTGGGTGGGCGGTTGGGTCAGGCGGCATTGCGCTGGCAGGAGACGCAGAACCGCGTGTAGGGCAGGATCTCCAGGCGTTCGACGGGCACGGGTGCGGAGCAGCCCAGGCAGATTCCGTAGCTGCCGTCGTCGACACGGGCAAAGGCAGCCTCGATCTCCTTGAGGACTCGTTCGATCGTGTCCTTCTGTACGGCCATCAGCTGCTCCGCCGCGTCAGGCCCGGCCTCGTCCATGGCCCGCAGCTGCGTCAGCCGGGAGCCTCGTTCGTGCTCCAGGCGTTGGCGGGCCTCGTGCGCCGTCAGACGCTCAGGACGGGTTGCGGTGCGGGGCGTATCGAGCGACATGGTGGGTCCCTAACTCGAAAAGGCGGATGGCGTACGGAAGCGGTGTGAGGAGCCGAGGCGTCGGGGGATCACGGTTGCCGGTCATGCCCCCACCGTGGCCGATACGCCGCGTGAAACCCATCGGGCGCGATACCCATCTGCGGCCGGTACCGGGGCCCACCGCGCCGTATGCACGCCGGGGTGCGGAAATGGGCATTGGAGCCCATCGACGGATCCGGCTGGGCGGGGCAGGCTGGCAGCAGGCCGGTCGGAGCAGTGGCCGCAGCTCAAGCTCGGGGAACGCGGTGACCGACAAGACGGACAGAGCCGTGTCACGAAAAGGAAGGCGTCATCCCGGTGTCCCTGTTCTGGCGGATCTTCGCTCTCAACGCCGTGGTGCTGGGAGGCGCGACCGCGCTGCTGCTGTGGGCTCCGGTCACGGTTTCCGTACCGGTGCTGCTGACCGAGGCGATCATCCTCGTAGCGGGCCTGGCTGTCATGCTGATCGCCAACGCGGCCCTGCTGCGCATCGGGCTCGCCCCCCTGGACCGGGTCACCCGGTTGATGACCACCGTCGACCTTCTGCGCCCCGGGCAGCGGCTGCCGGAGCACGGCCGCGGTGAGACCGCCGAGCTGATCCGCACCTTCAACGCCATGCTGGACAGGCTTGAGCATGAGCGGGCCGCGAGCAGCGCCCGCGCACTGCTCGCGCAGGAGGCCGAGCGGCGCCGCATCGCCCAGGAACTCCACGACGAGGTCGGCCAGAGCATGACCGCGGTCCTGCTGACGCTGAAACGGGCAGCGGACGCCGCCGATGAGCCCTTGCGCGGTGAGCTCCAGCAGGCTCAGGAGATCACCCGGGAGAGCCTGGACGAGGTCCGCCGCCTGGTGCGCCGGCTGCGGCCGGGCGTACTGGACGATCTCGGCCTGGTCAGCGCCCTCACCTCGCTGACCACCGAGTTCGCCACCCACACCGGGCTGCGCGTGGTGCGCCACTTTGACGTCGGCCTGCCCGAACTGGATCAGGAAACCGAACTGGTGCTGTACCGCGTCGCTCAGGAGGCCCTGACGAACGTGGCCCGCCACGCCGAGGCCGACCGGGTGGAGGTGAGCCTGAGCCACACCGACGGCACGGTCGTGCTGGCCGTTGCGGACGACGGCCGAGGGACAGGAGTCGCACGGGAAGGCGCGGGGCTCCGCGGGATGCGCGAGCGGGCTCTGCTCATCGGGGCCACGCTGGATGTCACCTCCCAGCCGGCGGCCGGCACCCAGGTCCGGCTGACCGTGCCCGTTCCCAGGAAGCAGCCATGACCCCAACCGACATGCCCGTGATCCGGATTCTCCTCGCCGACGACCACGCGCTGGTGCGGCGCGGAGTGCGGCTCATCCTGGACCAGGAGCCGGACCTTCAGGTCGTCGCCGAGGCCGGCGACGGCGCCGAGGCGATCGCATTGGCCCGCACCCACGAGGTCGACCTGGCCGTGCTGGACATCGCCATGCCCCGAATGACCGGCCTGCAGGCCGCCCGCGAACTGATCGCTCTGAAGCCCGACCTGCGCGTGCTGATGCTGACCATGCACGACAACGAGCAGTACTTCTTCCAGGCGCTCAAGGCCGGCGCCAGCGGATACGTGCTGAAGTCTGTGGCCGACCGCGACCTGGTCGCCGCCTGCCGGGCGGCCACGCGTGACGAGCCCTTCCTCTACCCGGGTGCGGTCACCGCCCTCGTCCGCAACTACCTCGACCGCGTCCGCCACGGCGAGGAACCTCCCGACCAGGTGCTGACGCCCCGGGAAGAGGAAGTGCTCAAGCTCGTTGCCGAGGGCCACTCCTCGAAGGAGATCGCCGAGATGCTTTTCATCAGCATCAAGACCGTCCACCGGCACCGGGCGAACCTGCTGCACAAGCTCGGCCTGCGGGACCGACTGGAACTCACCCGTTATGCCATCCGCGCAGGCCTCATCGAACCCTGACCTGGTTCGCCCTTCCGAACTGCCTCAAGGTTCCGGCTGTCACTCCCCAGCCGGGACCTTGAGGTATCCGACAGCCCCGCTGTCACCGAGGGATCATCAAACCAAGAAGGGGGACGGCGCATGGCACGGTCCTTGCAAGCCGTCCCCCGCGCGGGAGGCCTCGGCCCAGCCGCGGTGATCGCTGTCCTGCTGGCCCTCCTCGCTGCGGTGGTCAGCCCGCCGGCGCAGGGCACCCCTGACTTCACCGGCAGCACGGCTCTGACTCACGGAGCTGCACACGCAGCGGGCGAACCGTACGCAGACGATGGGCACTTCGCTGTCGGCAACGCGCTGGTCCGAGGCCATCGCGACATCCCCGACGAGCGTCTTGCACCGCCGGTCACCGCCACCCTCGCCTCGTACTGCAGGGCCTACAGCCCGCCGGGGTCCGCACACACGTCCCTGCCGGCGGCGAACCGGCCGGCATCTCCGCGCCTGACGGGCCGTCACCAGGGGCGGGCACCACCTCCGGCCTCAGGCACCTGAACCTCTCCCAACTTCCTCGTCACCGCTGCCACAGTCCTGGCCGCGGTGTGCCTGCCGGAGGCCCACTTTGACCCGCGCCCTACGCATCCGAGGGCTGCTCGCCCTCGCTGCTCTCGCCTTGTCGCTGTACGTCGCCCTCACCGTCCCTGTCCACCTCGGACTCGATCTGCGCGGCGGCACACAGATCGTGCTGGAGACCCGCCCCACCGACACCGCTGACGCCGACAGCGAAGCCACCGACCGAACCCTGGAGGTGCTGCGCGGCCGCATCGACGCGCTCGGCGTCGCCGAACCCACCCTCGCCCGCTCCGGCGACAACCGGATCGTCGTCGAACTGCCCGGCGTCGAGGACCCGGCCGAGGCCGCGGACCTGCTCGGCCGCACCGCCCAGCTCACCTTCCACCGTGTCGTCGGCACAGCCACCAGTGCCGACGACACCGCCGAAGCACTGCCCAAACGGCCCCGCCAGCAAGTTCTGGCCGACGAGTCCGGCCGATTCCTGCGTCTTGAAGCAGCCTCGCCGACCGGCAAGGACGTCAAGGAAGCAGCCGCCCGGTTCGACCAGCAAAGCGGTGCCGGATGGCACGTCGCCGTCGACTTCGAGGGTTCCGGCAGCGACGGCTGGGCCCGCCTGACCGGCCAGGCAGCCTGCCACCCTGCAGGGGATCCATCCCGCCGGGTCGCCATCGTCCTGGACAACAAGATCATCTCCTCGCCGCAGGTCGACCCCTCGGTCGGATGCGGCTCCGGCATCAGCGGCGGCACCACCCAGATCACCGGATCCTTCACCGCCGACGAGGCCGAGGAACTGGCCCTGCTCATCAACGGCGGCGCTCTGCCCGTACCCGTCGAAACGGTCGAACAGCGCACCGTCGGCCCCACCCTGGGCGCGCAGGCCATCACCGCCAGCGCCTGGGCCGCCGCCGCGGGCACCACGCTGACCGCGCTGTTCATCATCGTGGTCTACCGGCTCATGGGCGCTCTGGCCGCCATGGCGCTGGCCTGCTACGGCCTGATCTCCTACGCCGCGCTGGCCGCCCTGGGGGCCACCCTCACCCTGCCGGGTCTCGCCGGGTTCGTTCTGGCCATCGGCATGGCCGTCGACGCCAACGTCCTCGTCTTCGAACGCGCCCGCGAAGAGTACGCCTCCCGCAACCGACCCAGCCCGCGCTCATCCCTGACCGCGGGATTCCGCGGCGCCTTCAGCGCGATCGCCGACTCCAACGTCACCACCCTCATCGCCGCCGGCCTGCTGTTCTTCCTCGCTTCCGGGCCCGTGCGCGGCTTCGGTGTCACCCTGGGCATCGGCGTCCTCGCCTCCATGTTCAGCGCCCTGGTCATCACCCGCGCCCTTGCCGAGTACGCCGCCTCCCGGCGTTGGCTGCGCCGCCGCCCACGCCTCACCGGCATCGCCCACACCGGTGCGGTCCGCGACCACCTCACCCGCACCAACCCCCACCTGATGCGCAGCCCCCGGCGCTGGCTGGCCGCCTCCGCCGCCGTCCTGGTCCTGGCCGCCTCCGGAATCGCCGCACGCGGCCTCGACTTCGGCATTGAATTCACCGGAGGCCGCCTCATCGAGTACACCACCGCGAGCCCCGTCGACCCGGACCGCGCCCGCACCGTCCTGGCCGACGCCGGGTTCCCCCGCGCCGTTGTCCAGACATCCGGCGACACCGAGCTCACCGTCCGCACCGACCAGTTGACGAACGCGCAAGCGGCCACCGTCACCCAGACCATCGGCGCCCTGGCCGGCGACGTAGACAAGCTCCGCGACGAAGCCATCGGCCCCAGCCTCGGCAAGGAACTACGCCAGGGTGCTCTGATCGCTCTCGCAGTCGCCCTGGGCGCTCAACTGCTGTACCTCGCGGCACGTTTCCGCTGGCTGTTCGGCACCTCTGCGGTGGCTGCCCTCGCCCATGACGTGGTGATCCTCACCGGCATCTTCGCCTGGCTGGGAAAACCCGTCGACGGCGTCTTCCTCGCCGCGCTGCTCACCGTCATCGGTTACTCGGTCAACGACTCCGTCGTCGTATTCGACCGCATCAGGGACCTGAGCCGACGCGACCACAAGGCACCCTTCGCAGCCATCGCCAACCGCGCTCTCCTGCAGACCCTGCCCCGCACCATCAACACGGGCATGGGCGCCGCCTTCATCCTCACAGCCCTGGCCGTCCTAGGCGGCGACTCCCTCACCGACTTCGCCCTCGCCCTGCTCATCGGCCTCGCCGTAGGCACCTACTCCTCCATGTTCACCGCCACACCCCTCGCCATCGAACTCCACAAACGCACAGGTCACCGAAGTCGTAACCCATGACCTGCGCAGGGTGGGGTCCGTACGGCCCTCCGAAATGGGTACTGCGCCCGATGGTGAAGCCGCGCTGCTGCGTGTGACGGTGGTGTAGACCCCAACCTGCCGGTTCCCGCAAGGAGGGAGTCATGCCCCACCCCGGTACAGAACCTCTGCACGACGAAACCCGTACGCGACCAAGCGGCTCTCACGCCGCCCGCAGTCCCAGAGCGGGGCGTCAGCCGCGCGAAGACCGGCGACGACGTGGCCGGGCCTGGGCCCTGCTGACGCTCTCCGTGGCGATGCTGATCACGGGCGTGACGCTGCCGCAGGGTCTGCTCCTCGCGGCGGGTCTGGTCACGGCCGGCATGGCGACATATCTACTCGTGCCGCCTCATGGCCCGGATCGCCCCGGCCTCTTCTTACCCACGTCGGCCGGTCACGACAGCGATCACACTTGATGACAGCCCTGCACCACAAGACAGCACGTCGGGTTGCATTTGGCGGCAACTGCCACCGGTGTTGGACCCGGCCTGGTCCTCGGTGTACCGGCGTTTCGCCCAGTGGTGCCGAGCCCGGTCCCGGCACCACCGTGTCGCCCTGGACGAGCCGCCGCACATGGTGAGTTGGACTGCAAACGTCCGCCGGCTCTCTGCTGACCGGACCAAGGCCCGGGTACGGGCAAGAGTTGCACCGCATGTTGCTGGATCGGATCCGCGCGACCGGAGAGCAGGGCTGGTCCCGGTACGCGATCGACTCGGCCGGCGTCCGGGCGGTGAGGGCCCCGTCCACCGCCCGGACGCCGGCCGAGTCTTGCTTGTCATCGCAAGCCATCTGTGCGGTAGGTCGACTGACGGGCCGTTACCTCTGGCTACACCGCTCTTTACATCGATGTAATCGACGTGGTGCCATAGACAACCGCCACCTCATGTTTGCGCTGACCACAGCCAAGCCACTTCGAGAGATGTGGGGAGTCGCCGATGCGCGCTCGTTCCGTCACCACCTTGGTGACCGCCTTGTTCGCCCTGCTCGTCAGCCTGATCTGGGTACCGCAGGCCACTGCCACTGCCACTGACCGCACGGCGAACGCGACGCCGGCAGCCGCAGCAGCGGGAACCTTCCGTAATCCACTCAACACAGGACCCGACCCGTTCCTGACGTACGCGAACGGGGCCTACCACCTCACCACCACTCAGGGCGACAGCATCAAGATGTGGCGTTCCTCCTCGCTGAGCACCCTGCTCGCGGGCGACCCGATGACGGTGTGGAAAGACAGCGACGCCTCACGCAACCAGCACATCTGGGCAGCCGAGTTCTACCGCTTCAACAACCGCTGGTACATGTACTACACGGCCGATGACGGAGTGGACGACCACCACCGGCTGTACGTCCTTGAATCGCAGGCCGACGACCCGACGGGGCCTTACCACTCCAAGGCGAAGCTCACCCCGCCCAACCACACCGACGACTTCGCCATCGACCCAGGGATCCTCCAGCACAACGGCAAGCTCTACCTCGCCTACAGCGGCATCAACGCCTACCAGCACAACGGCCTGAACATCGCGCCCCTGTCGAACCCCTACACCGTCTCCGGCAACGCCATTGCCCTTGACGGGGCCGGCGGATGCCCCGAGGTCCGTGAGGGCCCCGAGTTCCTCTACCGCAACGGTCGCACCTGGATGACGTACTCGGCGTGCGACACCGGCAAGCCCGACTATCAGGTGTGGATGATGTCCCTGCCCAACGGCGCCGACCCTCTGGTACCCGGTAACTGGACCCAGCACAGCGGGCCCGTCTTCTCGCGCAACGACGCCAGGGGCGTGTTCGGTCCCGGTCACCACTCCTTCTTCCGCTCTCCCGACGGAACGGAGGACTGGATCATCTACCACGCGAAGACCACGTCGGACTTCACCTACACCAACCGCACGACCCGTGCCCAGAAGATCGGCTGGCGTGCCGACGGCAGCCCGGACCTCGGCTCCCCGCTCGCCCTGGGCGCCACACAGGACGTGCCTGCCGGCGACCCCGGGTCGGGCAATTACTGGATCAACGATGACGGCCGTTCCAGTGGCAGCGGCACAGTGACTTACCAGGGTGCCTGGAACTCGGGCACGGGCTGCGCGGCGCAATGCTTCTGGAGCGACGATCACTGGAGCGATCGGGCCGGCAACACCGCGACGTTCACATTCACCGGCACCAGGATCGCGCTGCTGTCCGTGAAGGACACAGGCAATGGAATCGCGGCCATCCGCATCGACGGGGGTGCCGAACAACGCGTCGACTTCTACGGAGCGATCCGCACCGGTGAGACAGTTCAGTACCTCGGTCCACGCCTGCCGTACGGCGCGCACACCTTGCAGATCCGCGTCACGGGGGAACATGGTTCCTCTTCCGCGGCAGCGTTCGTGAACGTGGACCGCGCCGAGGTCTACACCGACTGACAGTCCACGTACCGGGGAGACGAACGGGCCGTCTGCGCGCGGGCGGGACGTGACCGGGTCATCGGGTCGCGTTTCCGTCGGCCAGCAGGCCGGCCACGGTCGACGCGGCGGCACGGTGCCAGTGTCCGCTCCGACGGAGCATGGCGTGGCCCCCTCCGGCCATGATCTTCAGCTCGGCCCGTGAGCCGGCCGCACGCGCGCGGCTCACGAACGACGCCGACGCGTGTGGATCGGTGACTCGGTCGCGGTCACCGTGGAGCACGATCACGTCCTTGCCGCGCAGGTGGGCCACCGGCTCCCCTTCCGGACACCAGGGCGCCAGCGCGAGGACGGCCCGTACTTGCGGGTCGTCGGCAGCGCGCAACGCCGCACGGCCTCCCATGGAGTGGCCGACCAGGACGACCGGTACGTCTTCGGCCAGCGCGGCCAGTTCCCTGAGTGCCTGCCGGGTGTCGCGGACAGGATCGGCGTCGTGACCGTTCCAGCCGCACACCCTGTAGCGCACCTCTGCCAGCAGGACATCGTCATCCGCCACAGCCGCGGCGACAGCCCGCACGAAGGGTCGCATCCGGACCGGCGAGGGATACCACCTGCGCGACGTGGCCCGACTGTGCGCCTTGCCGCCGTGGAGGAACAACACGGCTGCGCGAACCGAGGGAGGACGGCGCCGTGCCAGCAGCGCGGCTGCGCTCTTGCGCGTAGCCGCGGACGTGCGTTCGTTGCCGCCCATCCATCCTCCTGAAGTGCCGCGTTCGCTGCAGCCTAGAGGGTTCACACAGGGGCCGATTCCAAAGCTACGCTTGATGCTCCGTGTGGCCAGGGGAGGCCACCGATTCACGGGGGGATGCGCGATGCGCGCCTACATTCGCCGTGCCTGTGTGCCGGCAGTGCTGTTGTCCGCCGTTCTGTTGGCGGGGTGTTCGTCGGAGAGCGACTCGGGGGATTCGGTTGCGAGCCGGGAGCCGAGGGGCGAGGCACCGGTCGATGATGCGGCCGTCGAGGCGTCGGAGTCTGCGTCCTCATCCGGTTCCGGCCCCGTTCTGGAGGTCGGGGAGTCGGGCGAGTTCGCCACCGGCGAGACGGACGAGTCCGGCGAGGAGTACAAGGTCACGTCGACCATGTCCGTCAAGGTCGTCAGTGCCGAGTACGTGACTGCTGAGCAGGTGGATCTGTCGAAGGAGCCGGAGAACGGTCAGTACGTCAAGCTGACGCTGACGATGAAGAACGTGGGCGACGCTCCGGCGAAGTTCATGACGTACGGCAGGATGGAGTGGGAGGACACCGACACGGCCGCTCAGGCCGCCTCCACGCTGGAGGGCATCGGCGACGGGCGGAGTCTCGACTCCTGGTACAAGCCCGGTCAGTCCGTCACGGGGCATCTCCTCCTCGACGTCGGCGACGAGGGTGGAACCGTCAGCTACAACGGGTCGGAGGATCCGAACGCCGAGGGTCCGTTGTTCTCCGTCAACCTCCCGGAGTAGTCGCGGCCCGGCGTCACCGCGTGACCAGCAGCACCCCGGCGTACGAGACGCCTGCCACGACCAGCCAAGCCGAGAGGCCCAGCAGCGCCGTTCGTGCGCCGGTGCGTGTGAGCGAGGGGAGGTCGACCGCGCTGCCGAGTCCGAACAGGGCTGCGGCAAGCAGGAGTTCCTGTCCGGTGTGAGCGGCCTCCAGGAGTTCGGCCGGCAGTAGCCCGGTGCTGCGCAGAGTCACCGCCGCGAGGAAGCCGACGACGAAGAGCGGAATCAGCGGTGCCTTTTTGCGGCCTGGCTTGCCCGACCCGACCATGTCACGGCCCGGGCGTCGCGTGGAGAGCGCGACGGCGGCCACTAGCGGTGCGAGCAGCGCCACCCGCACCAGCTTCACCAGCACTGCCTCGCCGAGGGCCGCGTCACCGGCTGTCTGCGCCGTGGCGACGACCTGGCCGACATCGTGCACGCTCGCGCCGACCCAGCGCCCGAACTCGGCGTCGCCCAGTCCCAGTGGCCCCTGGAGCAGGGGCAGTACGGCGATGGCGAGCGTTCCGCAGAGGGTGACCAGGGCCACCGAGGTGGCCGCGTCTCGTTCGTCGCTGCCCCTGGCCTCGCCCACCGCGCCTATGGCCGAGGCGCCGCAGATCGCGTACCCCGCGGCGATGAGCAGGGGCTGGTCCCTCGGCAGTCCCAGACGCCGCGCCAGCCACCAGGTGCCGGACAGCGTGGCCATGACGACAACCAGCGTCATGACGACCGTCGCCCAGCCGAGACGGCCCACGTCGTCGAGGCCGAGCTGCAGCCCGAGGAGGACGATGCCGACACGCATCAACCGCCTGCCGGCGTAGGCCAGCCCGGGGCGGGCGGATCCCCGTACCACCTTTCGCAGCCGGGGGAGGTGCGCGGCAAGGACCCCGAGCACCACGGCGACGGTGAGCATCGGCACGGCGGGAAGCAGCCGGTGGAGGGCGAGGGCGAAGGCGAGGCCGCATGCCGCGAGGATGAGTCCCGGGTACAGGGCGGGCGCTTCACGCACCCGGTTCCGTTGGGCAGGACGTTCCCTGAGCAGAGCCATCAGCAGTCGGCAGGCAGTTGGTAGACCCGCCGGACGCTGCTGCCCAGGCGGGAGATGTCCGCGCCGTAGACGTGCAGCGAGATCGCCGTGGAGGGGCCGGCGTTCCAGACCCGGTGGATGTCCCCGGGAGGGGCGAAGCCGCAGAACTCGCCCTCCATGTTCACCACGTCGGCGGTGGCGACGAGCCTGGCGGCGCCGTCCGCTCCCGGGAGGAGCCGGTAGCGCCGTTCGCGTTCCTGGCCCTGGTGCACCCCCGTAGTGCACCAGGACACGTGGTCGTGGACGGAGGTTCCCTGTCCGGGCAGCCAGACGAGCGCGACGACGGAGAAGCTCCCGTCGTGTTCCGCGTGCAGCAGGTGCTGCCGGTACCGGTTCGGGTCGCTCTGCCGCTGCTCCTCGGTGAGCAGGTCGGACGCGCCCAGGTGGGGTGCGAGGCGTTCACCGACGAGGTGAGCGGTCAGGTCGGGCGGAAGGCCTCGACCGACGTCCTCTCGTAATCCGGCGAGCAGGGCTTCAAGACGGTCGGTGGTGCGGGCCGCGGTGAAGGCACCCGGAGCGGTCGACGCAGAAGTCATACGCAGAGCGTCCGACCGCGCCTGCCATCACGTCCAACGACAGTTTCTTCGCATCTCCCAAGGAGCGCTTATGAATTGAGCGGTCAACAGCCCGTCTTGCTCGCCGCCACGGCCTTCAGTTCCTGGAGAACCAGCGCCGTGGCGGGGATACGCAGATGCTCCCGCAGGACGTAGGCCGAGACCTTGCGCCGGGAAGCGGGCTGGAGCGGCCGGCCGGCCACCTTGGCGCGGTGCATGAAGGTCAGCACCAGCGCGGGAACCATGGCCACGCCGAGCCCTTCCGCCACCAGGCTCTGCACCGCCATGTTGTCGTCCGTGGTGAAGGCGATGTCGGGTACGAAGCCCGCCTCCTCGCACTCGTGCAGCAGGTTGGCCCGGCAGCGTGGACATCCGGCTATCCAGCGTTCCCCTTCCAGGTCGGTGAGCTTGACGAACCTGCGCCGGGCGAGCCGGTGCCTGCTGGGCAGCAGCACGGTCAGCTGGTCCTCCAGGAGCGGGGTCTCGACCAGATCGTCCGGGACGTGCTCGTGCAGTCCCGGGTAGGTGAACGCCAGGGCGATGTCGCACTCGCCCCGCGCCAGGCGGCGAAGGGATTCCGGTGGCTCGTTCTCCAGCAGATCGATGCGTATGCCCGGGTGGGCAGCCGCGAGACGGGCCAGGGCCTCCGGCAGGAGCGTGGAGTTGGCGCTGGGGAAGGAGCAGACACGGACCTGTCCTGCGTGCAGCCGGGTGAGGGCGTTCATCTGCTCCTGCGCCGCCGACAGTGAACCGAGTATGTCGCCGGCGTGCCGTGACAGCGTCTCGCCCGCCTCGGTGAGTCGTATCCCGCGGCCCACCCGGACGAACAGCGGCATGCCGACGTCCCGTTCAAGAGCCTTCATCTGCTGGGTGATCGCCGGCTGGGTGTAGCCGAGCGCGCGTGCAGCAGCCGAGTACGAGCCGGTCCTCACCACTTCGTGAAAGGTTCGCACATACCGGGAATCGAACACCGCTGCATCATAGGGAATGCGAGGGCGCGGCGCTGCAGCCCTCTTCTCCGGGTGTGGCTCGCCGGCCTGGAACCGTGATCTAGTCGGAACGACTGCTTCAGGTAGCAATCGAGCAGGTGGCGATCGAGAAGGGTGGTCCGTGCCGTGTCCACCAACGGTGCCTGGCGGATCCGACGCGCCGAACCTGACGAGGCTCGCGAGCTTGAAGAACTCCAGGAGCGATCGTCGACTCACTGGGGGTACCCACCGGGCTACTTCGACTGGGCGGGTGATGCTCGGGCGATTCCGGACGCCTATGTCCGGGACCACCCGGTCTTCGTCCTGGAGGAGGACGGCAGGAGCCTCGGCTTCTACGGTTTCACCGAGGAGGACGGTGACCTGCTCCTGGACAAGCTCTTCGTCGACGCCGATGAGATCGGCAAGGGTTACGGCAAGCTTCTCTGGCAGCATGCGATCCGGACTGCGCGCGAGCTCGGGCGATCCGAGTTCATCATCGGTTCGGATCCGAACGCCGCTCCGTTCTACGCAGCCATGGGAGCCGTGGAGTACGCGACGAAGCCGACCGCCGAGCCGTCCTGGACCCTGCACATGTTCCGTTACACGCTCTCGAGCCAGCCTCCGCGTGCCGAGGCGGACGAACGCCGCCGCGCGGACCGGGATCCGCGCGGCGGTGGTTTCGACGGCACAGGCCCGCTCTGGGGACCCGAAGGCTGAACGGGTGGCGCAGTGCCGTTACCCAGGTTGCTCAGGGGTGACTGGTGAGGTACCCGCCCATGGAGGTGAAGTACTCGGTCGCGCCCAACTCCTGGCCGTCTTCGGTCCGTACGCGTGTGATGGCCAGGCCGTGGTTGCGGCCGGTGCGGGCGTCGGCTCCGGTGACGATCACCACACCGTCGCCCTCGCGGTAGAAAATGCGGCCGGGCGTGCCGCCGTAGCGGCCTTCGGAGACCACGGCGGCGAGGACCTCAAGTCGCCTGCCCTTGTGGAAGGTGAAGGTGCTGGGGTACGGCTCGGACTGGGCTCGGATCAGGCGCTGGAGGTCCTCCGCCGGCCAGGTCCAGTCGATTCGGCTGTCCTCGATGGACCGCTTGTGGAAGAAGCTGGCCCGGGACCGGTCCTGCTTGGTGAACTCCGTCTGCCCGGCGGCGATGAGGTCGAGCGCGCCGATGGTGACCGGGGCGATGAGGTCAACGGTCTTGTGGAAGAGGTCGGTGGCGGTGTCCGTCGGTCCGACCGGCACCGCCTCCTGCCGGACGATGTCGCCGGCGTCGAGTTCGTCGTTCATCATGTGCGCGGTGACGCCCACTTCGGGTTCGCCGTTGATCAGGGCCCAGATCAGCGGGGAGAAGCCGGCGTACTTCGGCAGCAACGAGTCGTGCACGTTCAGGGTGCCGTTGCGCGGCAGGTCGAAGATGCGTGGAGGGATCCACGTCCGCCAGTTGTTGGCCACGATGATGTCCGCGTCGGCCTCCTTGAGCCGCTCGAACAGCTCGTCGTCGTCCGGGCGGTTGCGGATGACCACCGGGACGCCGTGCTCCTCCGCGAGGTCGGCGACGGAGTCGCTCCAGATCTTCTCGTACGCGTGCTCGCTCTTGGGGTGCGTCACGACCAGGACCACGTCGTGTTCGGAGTCCAGGAGGGCTTGAAGGGTGCGATGCCCCCAGGTCTGGTAGCCGAACATGACGACCCGCATGGGCTTCCTCCTCGAGGCAGGGATTAATCGAGGTCAAGTAAAGCAAGGCTAGCCTTAGTGCACAACGGGCCCATGTGACCTGCCAGTTGGGTCGAGGCTGAAGCCGTCGATATTCACTTCGGCCCTATCGACAGCTTCACAGGATTAGCTTAGGCTCACCTAAGTTCCCAGTTTGCCGCTCCGTCAGCGTGCCCGCTTGGTACTTCCCCACGCCTGACAGGCGACTGCCCCGCACGATGGGAGAGACATGTCACAGGTTCTTCCTGGTGACGCAACACCGGTTCACGACCTCATTGGCATCGGCTTCGGACCGTCCAATGTCGCCATGGCGATCGCCCTCAGCGAGCACAACGCACAAGCCGCAGGGCAAGAGGTGATCACCGCTCACTTCTTCGAGCAGCAGCCCTCCTTCGGCTGGCACCGCGGCATGCTCATCGACGACGCGACCATGCAAGTGTCCTTCCTCAAGGACCTGGTGACGCTCCGGAACCCGGCCAGCGAGTACAGCTTCCTCTGCTACCTGAAGAGCAAGGGGCGGCTGGTCGACTTCATCAACCACAAGAACCTGTTCCCGCTGCGGGTGGAGTTCCACGACTACTTCGAGTGGGCGGCGGCCAAGGTCGAGGACATGGTCTCCTACGGTCATGAGGTCGTCGGCGTCGCGCCAGTCGTCCGTGACGGAACCGTGGAGTACCTGGAAGTGACGGTCCGTTCGGGGGAGGGGCTCCTGGTCCATCGGGCCCGCAACCTCGTCATCGGTACCGGCCTGCGCCCCCTCATGCCGGAGGGCATGGAGCGCGGCGAACGCGTCTGGCACAACTCCGAATTACTGGCGAAAGTCGATGAGTTGGAAGGCACCTCGCCTTCCCGGTTCGTCGTGGTGGGCGCCGGGCAGAGCGCCGCCGAGAACGTCGCCTACCTGCACCGCCGCTTCCCCGAGGCCGAGATCTGCGCGGTCTTCTCCCGATACGGCTACAGCCCCGCCGACGACAGCAGCTTCGCCAACCGGATCTTCGACCCCGCGGCGGTCGACGAGTACTTCGCCGCGCCGGAGAACGTCAAGCGCCGACTGATGGACTACCACGGCAACACCAACTACTCCGTGGTGGACATCGACCTGATCGACGACCTGTACCGGCAGATGTACCAGGAGAAGGTCCTCGGCACCGAGCGGCTCCGTTTCCTCAACGTCTCCAGGCTCACGGACGTCAAGGAGACGCCGGCCAAGGTCCGTGCCACGGTGACGTCCCTCGTCACCGGTGACGAGACGCCCCTCGACGCGGACGTCGTGGTCTTCGCCACCGGCTACAGTCCCGCCGACCCCATCGGCCTCCTCGGCGAGGTCGCCGACCGCTGCCTGCGCGACGACGAAGGCCGCGTCCGAGTCGAGCGCGACTACCGCATCGCAACCGACCCCGACCTGCGCTGCGGCATCTATCTGCAGGGCGGCACGGAGCACACCCACGGCATCACGTCGGCGCTGCTGTCGAACACCGCCATCAGGGTCGGCGAGATCCTGGAGTCCCTGCTCGACCGGAGCCTCAAGTCAGTTGCCGACGAGGCCCGGACGGTCGCCGACGGAACCGGCACCACCGCCGCCCGCTAGTACGCCCACTTGCCGTAAGCCACCAACAGGCCCGAATGTAGGGCATGTTGTGGGTGTGATCCTTCCTGAACCAAAAGGGACAACGTACGTCGAATGGGCACGACTGCAGTAGAGCGCCCCGCGCTCAGGGGCACAACACCGGCCCGTCGGCGACGGGTTGTGGGCTTGGGCACGCTGCTGCTGATCCTCGTGATCGCGGGGTTGGCGTCGTTGGCCGTCGGCGCGCGCGCGTTGAGTCCTGCCGAGGTGTGGCACGGACTGTTCGCGGCGCCGGACTCCGATCAGCGGCTCACCGAGATCAGGCTCATCGTGCAGACCGTGCGGGTGCCCCGGACGGTGCTCGCGATCGTCGCGGGCATCGCCCTGGGCGTCGGCGGGGCGTTGATCCAGGGATACACCCGCAACCCGATCGCCGACACGGGCCTGCTGGGGGTGAACACCGGCGCCTCGTTCGCAGTGGTGTCGGTGATCGCCCTGTTCGGGTTCAATGATCCCTTCCAGTACGTCTGGTTCGCCTTCCTGGGGGCCGCGGCCGCCGGTGTCGTCGTGTTCGGGCTGGCGAGCATCGGCAGGGGGGCGGGCAACCCGTTGACGCTCGCCCTGGCCGGGCAAGGGGTCGCGGTGTTCCTCATGGCGATGACCACCGCGGTCGCGCTGGGGGACAAGGAGTCGCTGAACGCGCTGCGATTCTGGAACGCGGGCTCCGTGGCCGGTGTCGGCTTCGACGTCATCTGGCCGGTCACCGGATTCATCGTGGTCGGGCTGGCGCTGGCGCTGACCACGTTGCCCGCCATCAACCTGCTCAACCTGGGGGACGACGTGGCGCGAGGGCTGGGCGTGAACATCGCGCTGAGTCGGACCATCGGCATCACGGCCATCACCCTGCTGGCCGGCGCGGCGACGGCCGCGTGCGGCCCCATCGCGTTCCTGGGGCTCATGGTGGCCCATGTGGCCCGGTATCTGACCGGGCCGGACTACCGCTGGCTGGTGCCGTACGCCGGTCTGCTCGGAGCCGTGATCCTCCTCGTCTGTGACATCGTGGGCCGCCTGGTGGTGCGGCCGAGCGAGCTGGACGCGGGGGTCCTCGTCGCTCTGCTCGGCGCCCCGTTCTTCGCGGTTCTGGTGTGGCGCGGAAAGTTCAAGAACGCATGAACGGGCCGGACTTGAAGCCGAGCGGGGCAGACGTGCAGTCGAACCGGACAGCCATGAAGCCGGCGGTGACGCCTGGCGTGCGGCTCGGAAGCGTGTCGTTCGTCTGGCGCCCCTGGATCGTCCTCGTCACGCTGCTGCTCGCCGCGGCGACCTTCCTGGTGTTCTGTCTGTCCATCGGTGTCGGGGACTTCCCCATCGGGCTGGACCAGGTCATCGCCACGCTTCTCGGCCGGGGTGAGCAGGTCGACGAGTTCGTCATCATGGACCTGCGGATGCCGCGTGCCCTGGCCGGGCTCGTCGTCGGGATCGCGCTGGGGGTGTCCGGGGCGATCACGCAGTCCATCGCACGCAATCCGCTGGCCAGTCCGGACATCCTGGGGATCACCGGGGGCGCCAGCGCGGTCGCCGTCTTCCTGGTGACGGTGTCGGGCGGGACCGCCGCGGCGATCGTCGACTCCGTGGGCCTGTCCGCGGCGGCGCTCGCGGGCGGACTCGGCACGGGTCTACTGGTGTACTTCCTGGCGTGGCGGCGCGGGATCGACGGCTTCCGGCTCATCCTCATCGGCATCTCGGTGAGCGCCGTGATGGAGGCGATCACGACCTGGCTGCTGGTCTCGGCCGATATCAGAGACGTGGCCCGGGCCCAGGCGTGGCTGGTCGGCTCGCTGGACGACCGGTCGTGGGACGAGGTGCGGGTGGCGATCTGGGGCACACTCGTCCTCATGGTCGTCGTGGCCTGTGTGTCCTTCCAGTTCAAGCCGCTGCATCTCGGGGACGACGTCGCCGCGGGCCTGGGTGTCCGGTACACGAGGGTGCGGGCGGTCCTCTTGCTGTGCGCGGTCCTGCTGGCCGGCGTGGCGGTGAGCGCGGCGGGCCCGGTCCCGTTCGTCGCGCTGGTGGCGCCGCAGGTGGCCATGCGACTGGCGAGGTGCCCGACGCCGCCGATGGTGGCGTCCGGCGTGACGGGCGCCCTGTTGCTGATCGGCGCGGACCTGGTCGCGCGCACGGCGCTGCCGATCAGCCTCCCGGTCGGTGTGGTCACCGCCGCGATCGGCGGCCCCTTCCTTGTCTATCTGCTGGTGCGGGCCAACCTCAGATAGCCGGAGCAAAGGTCAGGAAGCGTGAACGGAGGGGGCATGGTGGGCGCTCAGCGGACAACAACCAAGACCGAGACCGAAGTCGTGGACGACACACGGCTGGCAGCCAAAGGCATCACGGTCGGGTACGGCGCCCGGACGGTCATCGAGGATCTCGACGTGGCGATCCCGTCCGGCGTCGTCACCACGATCATCGGGCCCAACGGCTGTGGGAAGTCGACCCTGTTGCGGACGTTGTCGCGGCTGCTCAAGCCGACCCATGGGACGGTCGTGCTGGACGGCGACGACATCGCACGGCTCAGGACCAGGGACGTGGCGAAGAAGCTCGGCCTGCTGCCGCAGGCGCCGGTCGCGCCGGAGGGGCTGACGGTGGCCGACCTGGTCGCCAGGGGCCGCCATCCGCACCAGAGCTGGCTGCGGCAGTGGTCGTCGGACGACGCCGACGTCGTGGAGCGCGCGCTGGCCATGACCGGGGTGGCCGACCTGGGCGACCGCCCCGTCGACTCGCTGTCCGGCGGCCAGCGTCAACGTGTCTGGATCTCCATGACGTTGGCACAGGGAACCGACCTGCTGCTGCTCGACGAGCCGACCACCTACCTCGACCTGGCGCACGCGATCGACGTGCTCGACCTGGTGGACGATCTGCACGAGTCGGGGTGCACCGTGGTCATGGTGTTGCACGACCTCAACCTGGCCACCCGCTACAGCGACAACCTCATTGTGATGAGGGACGGTTCGATTCTGGCGCAGGGGCACCCACGCGACGTGATCACCGCCGAGCTGCTGCACGAGGCGTTCGGTCTGCGCGCCCTGGTGATCGAGGACCCGGCGGGCGACAGGCCGCTCATCGTGCCGATCGGTCGCACTCACGTCCAACTCCCGTAGATCCCGATAAAGTTGGAGAAGTTAGGCTAGGCTTACCTCATCTGCTCACGCTAGGGTTTGCCTGCCCTTAGACGGGGGTGCAGTGGAAAGCACGAAAGCAAGGGGAATGCGGATGCTCCTCACCACAACGACGCGTATGAAGCCCTGGCGGCGGCTGGCAGCCGTACTGTCCGCCGCGACTCTCGGCGTCGGCCTCCTCGCGGGGTGCGGTTCAGACTCGTCCGACTCGGCGGACAATGCGAGCGACAACAACTCGACTGCAGCCGCCGGCGTATTCCCGGTCACCGTGGAGCATGCATTCGGATCCACGAAGATCACCAAGTCTCCCGAGCGGGTCGTCACCGTCGGCTACACGGACGACCAGACGGTCCTGGCATTCGGCATCAAGCCGGTCGGCATGACCGACCAGTACCCGAACCCGGCGGGCCAGAGCCCCGACATCAACACCCAGTGGCCCTGGGTGAAGGACAAGTGGGGCGACACCAAGCCCGAGGTCATCATGAAGAACGGTGACTCCGGCCCCAACTACGAGAAGATCGCCGCCCTGCGCCCCGACCTGATCATCGCGGTCTACTCCGAGGTCGACCAGGCCGCCTACGACAAGCTCTCCAAGATCGCTCCCACCGTCGGTCGTACCAAGACCGAGAAGGAGCCGTTCAGCGCGCCCTGGCAGGACAACGCGCTGCAGATCTCCAAGGCCCTCGGCAAGGCCGACGAGGGCGAGAAGATGATCGCGGACGTGCAGGACCAGCTCGACGCGGCCAAGAAGGCGCACCCCGAGTTCGGGAAGGAGACCGCCGTCGCACTGTCCTGGTACGAGAACTCGGTGGCACCGTTCACCTCCACCGACGTACGCGGACGGCTGGTGTCGGGCATCGGCTTCAAGTACCAGACCGAGATCGACAAGGTCGCGGACGGCAGTTTCTACACCAAGCTCTCGCCCGAGCGCATCGACCTGGTCGACGTCGACCGCATCTTCGTGATCAACGACAAGGCGGACACGGAGGCGCTGAAGAAGTTCAAGCTGTTCACCAACCTGGACGCGGTCAAGAACGGCAAGGTGTCGTACCTGCTGGACAGTGAGGGCCCGGCAGTCGGGGCGGCCATCTCCCAGGGCACCCTGCTCTCCATGCCGTACGCGATCGACGAACTCGTCAAGTCGGCCGGCTAGGTGTGAGCATCACCGACACGCGCGTCGCCCCGGCAACACTGCGCACGGCGACCGGACGCGAGGCCACCCGATGGGTAGCGGCGCACTGCCGCGAAGTGCCCTGGCTTTCGGTCGCCACCGTGCTCACCACGGTGGCCGGGGCGGCGCTCCAGGTGCTCCCCGTGCTCCTGCTCGGCCGCGTGGTCGACGGGGTGGTCGAGGGCGAAGAGCGTTCGATCCTGGTCACCATCGGGGCGTTGATGGTGGCCGCCGCACTGCTCGGCGCGGCGGCCACCGCGGTGTCGACCTACCTGATCGGGCGGCTGGGGGCGGATCTGCTCGCGCGGTTGCGCGAGGGCGCCGTCCGGGCCGTCCTCGGGATGCCGAGCGCCCGGATCGAGCAGGTCGGCCGGGGAGACGTGCTCTCCCGGGTCGGTGACGACGTGGCCGTCATCTCCAAGGGCATCCGTACGGCCATCCCCACGGTGTTCTCGGCGGGCGTGCTGGTCGTCATCGCCACGGTAGGCATGTTCGGACTGGACTGGCGGCTCGGCCTGGCCGGCGCCGGCGCGCTGCCCGCCTACGTGCTGGCCCTGCGCTGGTATCTGCCCCGGTCCGCCCCGCTCTACCAGCAGCAGCGGATTGCCCAGGCCGACCGTGCGCAGGCGTTGATCAGCGGTCTGAACGGGATCGACACGGTCCGGGCGTACCGCTTGGAGGACGCCTTCCGCGAGAAGGTCACCAGCGAGTCGTGGCGGGTGCGCAATCTCGGCATCGAAGTGTTCCGGTTCTTCGGCCGGTTCGTCGGCCGGGAGAACCGCGCCGAGTTCATCGGGCTGACCCTGATCCTCCTGGTCGGATACACCTTGCTGGAGACCGATGCCGCCACCCTGGGCGAGGTGTCGGCGGCCCCGCTGCTGTTCCACCGGCTGTTCGTCCCGCTCGGCGCCATCATGTTCACCTTCGACGAGGCACAGAAGTCGGGCGCGAGCCTGACCCGCCTGGTCGGGGTGCTGGAGGAGCCCACGGAGGACCGGCTGGTGGGTGACACGGCTGTTGAGGCGGCCGGCGCCGGGTCGTACCCGGTGACGGTGGAGGGGCTGACGTTCCGCTACCCCGACGCCGAGGAGCCGGTTCTGCGGGATGTCAGCCTGACGATCCCGGCCGGCGGTTCGCTCGCCCTGGTGGGGGCGACGGGCGCGGGCAAGACGACGCTGGCCGCGCTGATCGCGGGCATCGGCACCCCGCAGTCCGGGTCGGTGCGCGTCGGGTCGACCGACCTGGCCGATCTGGACGAGGCAGCGGCGCGCGCCTTGGTGAGCATCCTGACGCAGGAGACGCACGTCTTCTCCGGCCCGCTCGCCGACGACCTGCGGCTGGCCGCACCGGACGCGACAGACACGGAGCTGACGGACGCCTTGCGCACGGTCGGCGCCCACGGGTGGGTCGACGCGCTGCCCGACGGGCTGAACACCCTGGTCGGGGAGGGTGGCGAGCGCCTGGACGTCACCAAGGAAGCCCAGATCGCCCTGGCCCGACTCGTGTTGGCCCGCTCGCCCGTCGTGGTGCTCGACGAGTCGACGGCCGAGGCGGGCAGCGAAGGCGCCGCGGAGCTGGAGCGGGCCGTGCTGGCCGCGTGTTCGGGCCGGACCACGCTGTTCGTGGCGCACCGGCTGACCCAGGCGATGGCGGCGGACCGTATCGCCGTGCTGGACGCGGGACGTGTGGTCGAGCAGGGCACGCACGAGGAACTGGTGGCTCTGGGCGGCCGGTACGCACGACTGTGGCGGGCCTGGCGCGAGGGCAGTTGAGCAACCCCTGATGTGAGTTGGGCCGACTTTCGTACGGTGGAAGGAACGCGGAGTCTTCGATGATGGAACCGAGCGCTCGTCACGTCCTGCTGTCCCCGGAGCAACTGGCCGCCGTATGCCGGCGAATCGGCGACCAATCCGACCGGACCATCGCCGAGGCGTGCGCCATCGGGCTGTCGTACTGGGCGACGGGTCTCGGCCCCGACGGTATCGACCTCACCCCCGGCACGCTCTTCACCGAGGTCCTCGGATGGGTCGACAACGGAGGGGACGGGCCCGGAGGCTGGGAGGTCGGCGCGGACGCTCGGAGCATCGCCGTCCCGGACGGCGTGGCGCTCGCCGAGGCGCAGCTCGCGCTGGACGACCTGGCCGACTTCCCGGACCGGCCCCTCGGGACCATCGGCCCGTCCAGTGTGGCGGCGAGGCTCGCAGCCCTGGCCGAGTGGAACGACACCCAGGCCGAGCGGGTCCGCCCGACCATCGTGGAGATGTTCCGCGAGCAGGCGCGGACCCGGCCGGACGCGGTCGCCATCGTCGACGAACACCGCTCACTGACTTACCGGCAGGCAGCCGAGCTCTCCGGGCAGTTGGCCCACCACCTGATCGATCGAGGTCTCGCCGCCGAACAGGTCGTCGGCATCTCGCTGGGCCGCTCCGCCGACATGGTGATCGGACTGCTCGGCGTCCTCCAGGCGGGCTGCGCCTTCGTACCGCTCGATCCGCAGTGGCCCGCCCCGCGCCGGGCCGTCGTCATCCAGGACGCCCGCGTCGTGGTCCAGCTCAACGGCTCGGGGGAGCACGCCCCGGACGAACCGGAGGCCGTGGCCGTCGACTTGGGCGACTGGAGGTTCAGCTCCTGTCCCCCCGAGGGACCCGAGGTCGCCGTCCCCGGAGACGCCCTGGCATACGTGATCTTCACCTCCGGGTCGACCGGGCGGCCCAAGGGCGCGATGATCCGGCACGAGGCGATCAGCGAGCGTCTGCTGTGGCAGGTCAACGAGATCCTGGGCTTCGGCCACGACGACGCGTCGCTGTTCAAAGCGCCGCTGTCCTTCGACATCTCCATCAACGAGATCTTCCTGCCCCTGGTGAGCGGCGCCCGGCTGGTGGTTCTGCGGCCCGGCGGCGAACGCGACCCGCACCACCTGCTGAGCGTGATCGCCGAGCAGCGCGTCACCTTCACGTACCTGGTGTCGTCCATGCTGGACGTGCTGCTGGAGATCGCGGGCGACTCCGACCGGCTGGACAGCCTGCGGCACGTATGGTGCGGCGGCGAGGTGCTGACGCCGGAGCTGTACGAGCGGTTCCGCACCAAGCTCGACATCCCCATGTACCACGGCTACGGCCCGGCCGAGACGACGATCGGCGTCTCGCACGTCATCTACCGGGGCGCCGCGGAACGCCTGTCGACGTCGATAGGCAAGGCCAACCCGAACACCCAGCTGTACGTGCTGGACGACGAGTTGCGCCCGGTCCCGGTCGGCGTCGGCGGCGAACTCTATGTGGGCGGATTCCTCCTGGGGCGTGGATACGTTGGCGCCCCGGGCCTCACGGCGTCCCGTTTCGTCGCCAACCCGTTCGCCGGCGACGGCTCCCGGCTGTACCGCACCGGTGACCTCGCGCGATTCGCCCCGGACGGGTCGCTCGACTTCCTCGGCCGGGCCGACAACCAGATCAAGATCCGCGGTATGCGGCTGGAGATCGAGGACGTGGAGGTCGGTCTCGCGGAGCACCCCGGTGTACGGCACACCTGCGTCGTCGCGAAGAAGAACACGGCCGGCGGCACCTACCTCGTGGGATACGTCATCCCGGCCGCCGGGAGCGAGGACCTGCGAGCCGACGAGATCAAGGCGTGGGCCACGGAGCACATGGTCGAGTACATGGTGCCCACCCACATCGTCGTCATGACGGAGTTCCCGCTCACCGCGAACGGCAAGCTCGACCGGAACGCGTTGCCGGAGCCGACGGTGGGAACGGGCTCGCTTACGCAGCCCACGACCGAGAACGAGCGCGCGGTGTGCGCCGCGGTCGCGGCAGTGCTGCGGCTCGAGGAGGTGGGCGTCGACCAGGACTTCTTCCAGCTCGGTGGGGACAGCATCCTCGCGATCTCGCTGCTGAGCGCGCTGCGCGAGGCCGGGCTCTACGTCACGGCACGGCAGATCTTCACCAACAGCACCGTAGGGGCGCTGGCGGCGGTGGCGAGCCGTGAGGACACCTCCACGGTGGACCGCCGTGATGTCGCGACCGGTTCCGTCGTGGGCTCGCCCATCGTGCAGTGGCTCGGCCGGACCACGGACGCGATCGACGGCTTCGTGCAGTCGGTGGTGCTCAACACCCCGGCGGACCTGACCGCAGACGCCCTCGACGGGGTTCTCACCGCCCTGGTCCGGCGCCACGACATGCTGCGCGCCAAGCTGGTGCGCGGTGAGCGCTGGAGCTTCGACATTCCGGAGGCCGAGGAGGCCGTTACCGGGTGGCAGGAGAGCGACCTGCCCCTCGACGAGTGCGTCGCGCTCGCCACCGACGGGCTGGACCCGGTGGGCGGGGTGATGCTGCGGGCCGTCTGGCGCCGCACGGCACGACAACTGGTCCTGGTCGCCCACCACGTGGTGATCGACGGGGTGTCCTGGCGCGTCCTGATGGAGGACCTGGCCACCGCCTGGCGGCAGTTCGCGGCGGGTACGCCGGTCGAGCTGCCCCCGGTGGGCACGTCGTTCCGGCGTTGGACGCAGATGCTGGAACGCGCCGCGTTCGACGCGGACAGCTCCTACTACTGGCGTGCCCTGCCAGGAGAGGACGGGCCGGTGAGCAGGCGTGCGCTGTCCGCGGCCGACACCGTCGCACGCGAGCGAATACGCACCGTCTCGGTCGGCCCCGACGTCACGGCCCGGCTGCTGGGCGAGATCCCCGCGAAGTTCCACGCGGGCGTCAACGACGTCCTGCTGACCGCGCTCGCCGTCGCCCTCGCCCGATGGCGCCGCGACCTCGGGCAGTCGCAGACCTTCGCGCACATCGAACTCGAAGGCCATGGCCGCGAGGGACAGTTCGTGGCGGGCTCCGCCGGCTTCGAGCCCGAGTTGTCGCGGACCGTGGGCTGGTTCACCACGCTGTTCCCGGTGATCGTGGACCCCGGTGCGGCGGCCGACTTCACGGCGCCCGAGTACCTGGCCGCCGCGCTCAAGGCGGTCAAGGAGAACCTCGCCGAGGTGCCGGACCACGGGGTCTCGTACGGCGCGCTGCGCTACCTGACCCACACCGAGTTCGACGCTCCCGCACCGCAGGTGCTCTTCAACTACCTGGGCCGCTTCGACGCGGGCGCCTCGGGCGACTGGCAACTCGCTGGCACCACAGGACAGTTGGGGGAGAGGCGTGACCCGAGGATGCGCCTGCCGCGTCCCCTGGAGTTCAACGCCATCGCCGAACCCGCACCCGCTTCCACCGGCGAGTACGAACTGGTCACCAGCGTCTCCTGGCCCGACGGCCTGTTCACCGACGAGGACATCGCGACCCTGGGCGAGTACTTCCGGGGCGCCCTGACAGGGCTGGCCGCGCTCGAACAGGGCGGCCATTCGCCCAGCGACTTCGCCCTGGTCCCGCTCACCCAGGCCGACGTCGACGACCTGGACAGCCCCGCACTGCGGGACGTCCTGCCGCTGACCCCGCTGCAGGAGGGCCTGTACTTCCACTCCGTCTTCGATGACGACTCCGCGGGCGCCTACGTCGAGCAGCAGCTCCTGACGCTGGACGGCGACGTGGACGCCGACCGGCTCGCGGCGGCGGCAACCCGCTTGCTCACGCTGTACCCGAACCTGGCGGCGCGGTTCGTGGCCCTGGCCGACGGCCGTGTCGTCTCCGTGCTGGAGAGCGGTGTGGAGGCGCCATTCGCCGCGCTCGACCGCCCCGGCATCACCGACGCCGAGATACGCGAGTACGCCGAGCGGGACCGCCGCGCCGGGTTCGACCTGGCCACCGGCCCGTTGATGCGGTACACCCTCATACGCGCCGGCTCCGGCCGCACCGTCCTCGTGCAGACCGTGCACCACATCATCGCCGACGGCTGGTCGGTACCGCCGATGCTCCGCGCGCTGCTGGCCGAGTACCACGCGCCGGGCACCGTCTACCCGGTCGGCGGCTTCCCCGACTACGTCGGCTGGCTCGCCGGACAGGACGCCGACGAGAGCGACCGCGTCTGGGGCGAGCAACTCGCCGGGCTGCCCGGCCCCTCGCTGGTCGCCGAGGGGCACACGCCGTCCGACCGGTTCACCGACGTCGCCGTGCAGCCGGACGACGACATCGACGCCGCCGCCCGCTCGGCCGGCGTGCCGCTGAGTGTCGCCGTGCACAGCGCCTGGGCGGTGACGTTGGGCGGCATCCTGCGCAGCACGGACGTGGTGTTCGGTTCGACGGTGTCCGGGCGGGACGCCGATGTGCCCGGCATCGCGGACATGGTGGGTCTGTTCATCAACACGATCCCCGTGCGCGCCGGTTGGGCCGGTACGACCACGGCGGGCGACCTTCTCGCCTCGGTGCGGGAGCATCAGAGCGCGGTACTGCCGCACCAGCACGTGTCGCTGGCTAGGATCGGCCGGCAGGCTCGCTCCGGCTCCCTGTTCGACACCCTGGTGGTGTTCGACGTAGCCACGGATGTGGAGGCTTTGCGGCGGCCCGGCGACTCGCTGACCATCGCCGACATCGTGAACGAGGGCGCTCCGCACTACCCCTTGACGCTGGTGGTGGAGCGAACTGTCCACGGCCGTCCGATCTTCAACCTGATCTACGACGGTGAGCTGCTGCGGAAGGCGACCGCGCAGACGATCCTGCACACGTTCTCCGCGACACTCACCGGCCTGCTCACCCGCCCGGACGCCCTTGTCGACGACCTGGCGCCCGAGAGCGACCGGCTTCCCGCGGAGATCACTCCGACGACGCTGGGAGGACTGTTCGACGCCGCCGCGCACCGTGACCCGGCGGCCGTCGCGGTCACGCAGTGCGGTCTCGACGGCGGCACCCGGTCCTTGGCGTATGGCGAACTGGCCGCGGCGAAGGACCAGTTGGCCTCGGCCCTGCGCACGGCAGGGGTCGGGCCGGGCAAGCGGGTCGCCGTCGCCGTCCCGCGTTCCGTCGAGCAGGTCGTCGCGCTGGTCGCCATCGTCAGCGCGGGCGGCGCGTACGTCCCGCTGGACCTGGCGTACCCGGACGAACGGCTGGAGTACATCCTGGCCGACGCCGCCCCGCAGGTCGTCCTCGTGGACCGCGAACAGCGGGACCGCTTCACCGAACTGCTGGCCAGGGCAGGTGCGCCGGCCCAGGTGCTCGTGCTGGGAGACGAGCTGCCGGCGGGGCATGCCGCTGAGCCCGAGGTGAGCCGGCACGATCCCGCCTACGTGATCTACACCTCCGGATCGACCGGCCGGCCCAAGGGCGTCGTCGTCCCGCACTCCAGCGTGGTCACACTCCTCGCCAACACCCAGCCCGACATGGACTTCGGCCCGCACGACGTATGGGTCCAGTTCCACTCCTTTTCCTTCGACTTCGCGGTCTGGGAGTTGTGGGGCGCTCTCGCGTACGGCGGTGAGCTGCTGGTGCCGGAGTACGGGCTGACCCGTTCCCCGGTCGACTTCCACCGGCTGGTCCGCGAGCGCGGCGTGACCGTCCTCAACCAGACTCCGTCGGCGTTCTACCAGTTCATCGAGGCCGACCGGCATGCCGACGAGTCGCTGCCCGCCCTGCGTCGGATCATCTTCGGCGGCGAGGCGCTGGAGCTGGGGCGGCTGCGCGGCTGGATCGAGCGGCACGGCACGGGCTCGCCCGAACTGGTCAACATGTACGGGATCACCGAGACCACCGTCCACGTCACCCACCGGGTGCTGACCGACGAGGACTTCGAGCGCGGTGACGACGTCAGTCCGATCGGCGGCCCGATTCCGGGCCTGGACACCTACCTGCTCGACGACCGGCTCCGGCCGGTGCCGCCGGGCCGGGTGGGTGCCATCTACGTCGCCGGCGACCAGGTTTCGCTCGGCTACCTGGGCAGGCAGGGGCTCACCGCGGGCCGGTTCGTGGCGAACCCGTTCGCGGGGGACGGCTCCCGCATGTACCACACCGGCGACCTCGCCCGCCGCACGCTCGACGGCGAGCTGGAGTTCGCCGGACGCGCCGACGATCAGGTTCAACTCAAGGGATTCCGAGTCGAGTTGGGAGAGGTGGAGTCGGCGGTCAGGGAACTCGCCGGCGTGGTCGACGTGGCTGTCACCGTGGCGGACAGCGGCGACCACTTGGTCGCGCACGTCGTGGGCGGGGTGCCGGGTGACTTCACCGAGTTGCTGTCCAGGAAGCTGCCGGTGCACATGGTGCCCGGTCGGGTGTTGCCGGTCGACGCGCTGCCGTTGACGGTCAACGGGAAGCTCGACCGCAAGGCTTTGGAGATGCGCTCCCAAGACGGTGCCACCACCGCAGCGTCGTTGTCCGCGGCCGCGCCCGGACTGGTCGCGCCCCACGGCGGAGCCGCAGATCGATTCAGCCCCGCGCCCCCCGACGGACAAGGCAGTGACTCCGCGCTCACAGCGATCGTCGGTATCTTCACCGAAACCCTGCCCGGCGCCGCGGTGGACGCCGACACCGACTTCTTCCGCGCCGGCGGCGACAGCATCGTCGCCATCACCGTCATCAACCGGGCCAGGGCGCTCGGCCTGACGATCGCGCCCCGCGACGTCTTCCTGCTCAGGACCCCCCGCGCGCTCGCCGAACACCTCGCCACGAGCACACCGAAGGCCGCCGCGCCCACCGCGGCCCGCCGCGAGGACGGTCCCCTCATACCGACGCCGATCATCCTGCGCCAGCGCGAACTGGGCGGATCTCTCGTCCGGTTCGCCCAGGCCAGGACACTCGTGGCCCCGGAGGGCACCGGCTTCGCCGACGCCGAGCGCGCGGCGAACGCCGTCATCGCCGCGCACCCGGCCCTCCGGCTCCGCCTGCGTGTCGAGCACGGGGTCTGGGCCCTGCGCACCGAACCCCACCACGACGTCAGCGTCGTACGGCCGGACACGCCCGATGCCACCGCAGCGGCGAACGAGGCCGCCGAGCGCCTCGACCCCGAGTCCGGGGAGGTCATCGCGTTCGCGTGGCTGCAGTCGAGCCGGACCCTGGTGGTCACCGTGCACCATCTCGCCGTCGACTCGGTGTCCTGGCTGGTCCTCCTGGACGACCTGGCAACGGCCCTGCGCGGGGAGCCGCTGGCGCCGCCGACCACGTCCTACGCCGAGTACGCCGAAGCGCTGACGCTTCACTCGGCCCACGCGATCGACGACCTCGGGCACTGGGCCACCACGCTCGAGGCGCCCGCGCTGCTGCCCGCCGTCGACGCGCTGCGCGAGACAACGGTCGTCCTCCCGCCCGACGTGAGCGACCGCGTCACCCGTACCGCACCCGCCGCACTCGGAACCGGTATCACCGAGTTGCTGTGCGGCGCCCTGCGCACCGCACTGACCCGCATCCAGCCGACGCCCACCGACCTCGTGATCGAACTGGAGCGACACGGCCGGGTCCCGGCCCTCGACCACCACGACTACACCCGCACCGTCGGCTGGTTCACCTCCATCGCGCCCGTACGGCTCACCGCGCACACCGACCCTGTCGCGGCGGCCCGCGAGCTCGCGGACCGCCAGCCGGACGAGCGCGCACATGTCGCCTACGGGCAGCTCCGGTACCTCAACCCGCAGACGACCCCGCTGCTCACCGCCCGCCCACAGGTACTGTTCAACTACCTGGGCCGGGGCAGCGAGTCCCAGGCGCTGCAGATCACCGGTGGTGACCAGGGCAGCCCGTACGCCGTCGAGGTCAACGCGTGGCTCGACCAGGCCACCGGCAGCCTGCACGCGGCCTTCACCCTCGCCGAGGGCATCCCCGACGAGATCACCGAGCACTGGCACAGTGCACTGGAACGCATCGCGCACGCCTCCGCGACGGCCGAGCGCACCGCGCCCGTCACCCCGCTCCAGCGCGGCCTGTTCTTCCAGGCCCAGATGGCGGGCTCGGCCGGACACTACGTCGCGCAGAGCTGGTTCACCTTCGACCGGCGTCTGGACACCGACGCGCTGACCGAGGCGATGGCGTACGTGATCGCCCGGCACCCGGTCGTGGGCGCCGGCTTCACCACCGACGACGACGGCAACCCCGTCCAGACGCTCGCGGCGGGCCGCAGCGTCGAGGTCCGTACGATCGCCCTGTCCACGGAGGCGGAGGTCGACGCGCTGCGCGTCCGTGACCGCGACACGGGATTCGATCCCGGCGAGCCGCCACTGATCCGGACGACCGTGGTACGGCTCCCCGACGACCGCGACGGCCTGCTGCTGAGCTACCACCTGCTGCTGTGGGACGGATGGTCCCGCGAGATCGTCCTCAGGGACCTGTTCGACGCCTATCAGGCCGTCCTCGCGGGCGAGTTGCCGGTCCCGACCCCGGCCACGCCGAGCTTCGAGGATCACGCACGGGCGCTCGACGCCAAGGACGCCGCCGTATCGGAACGCTTCTGGTCGGATCAGCTGGCCGGCCTCCCCGGCCCGACACTGCTCGCCGGACCGACGCCGACTCTCTCGCAGGACCTGCCGCGCGCCCTGGTGCGCACGCTGTCCGCCGAGCAGTCGGAGCTGCTCCGGGAAGCCGCCAGGGTGCACGGCGTCACCTTGAACTCGGTGCTGACCGGCGGGTTCGGCCTGCTGCTGGGCGGCCGCACGGGCCGCAGTGACGCCGTGTTCGGCGTGACCGTCTCCGGCCGGGAGGGCGAGGGGCTTTCCGACATCGTCGGCGTGCTGCTCAACACCGTGCCGATGTGGACGCGGGCGAGGCCCGACGAGACGGTCCGGGAGTACCTGTCGGCCGTGCAGACGGCCAGGGTCCAGGCGATGGAGCACGAGCACATGGGGCTCGGCGAGATCCAGCGGGCCAGCGGGCACGACACGCTGTTCGACAACCTGTTCGTGCTCCAGAACTTCCTGGACATGGACGCGTTCGCGGAGTTGAACGCCCGGCACGGCATCACCTCGGTGAAGGCGGATGACTCCACCCACTATCCGTTCACCTGGGTCGTGACGCCTGGCGACCGGCTCACGGTCAAGCTGGAGTACCGCGACGAGGACGACGAGAGCGCCCGGCGTCTCCTCGACGACTACCTGCGTGTACTCGAAGACCTGGCCCGGGCGACCGGACCGGTCGGGGCGCTGCGAGGGCTGGGGCCGCGGCCCACGCCGGGCGAGCGTACGGACGTCGGCACGGACACCGTGGTCGACCGGTTCGACCAGGCGGCGGACCGTGACCCGCAGCGGGTGGCACTGGTAGCCCACGGCTCGACCATGACCTTCGCCGAACTGCGGGACCGCAGCCGCGCGGTGGCGGGTGTGCTCGCGGCGCGTGGCATCGGACCCGAGACGACCGTGGGTCTCGCGATCCCGCGCTCCCTCGACTGGATCGTCGCGCTGTTCGCCGTCCTGCGCGTCGGCGCCGCCTACGTGCCGCTGGAGCTGGACCACCCGGACGAGCGGATTGCGGCGATCGTCGAGGACGCGCGCCCGAACGTGATCCTCACGGTGAGCGCCGTATCTCCCCGCCTGACGGGCGAGCTGCTCGAGCTGGACCGTCCCCTGCCGGCTGCCGAGCCGTTCGTGACGTTCGCGCCGGACGACCCCGACCGGCTGCGGCACCCCGCGTACACGATCTACACCTCCGGATCGACCGGGAAGCCCAAGGGCGTGGTGACCGAGTACGCAGGGCTCACCAACATGCTGATCAACCATCAGCGCCGGATCTTCGAACCGGTGCTGGCCGAGCACGGGCATCGGATCTTCCGGATAGCGCACACCGTGTCGTTCGCGTTCGACATGTCGTGGGAGGAGCTGCTGTGGCTCGCCGACGGGCATGAAGTGCACATCTGCGACGAGGAGTTGCGCCGCGACGCGCCCCGCCTGGTCGAGTACTGCCTGGAGCACGGCATCGACGTCATCAACGTGACGCCGACCTACGCTCAGCAGCTCGTCGCCGAGGGCCTGTTGGACAGTCCCGACCGGCGTCCGCCGCTGGTGCTCCTCGGTGGTGAGGCGGTCACGCCGACGCTGTGGCAGCGGCTCGCCGAGACCGAGGGGACGGTCGGCTACAACCTGTACGGACCGACCGAGTACACCATCAACACCCTGGGCGTCGGCACCTTCGAGTGCGAGGACCCGGTGGTCGGCGTGGCCATCGACAACACCGACGTGTACGTGCTGGACCCGTGGCTGAGGCCGCTTCCGGACGGCGTCCCCGGCGAGCTGTACGTCTCGGGCATCGGCATCGCGCGAGGCTACCTCGGGCAGCCCGCCCAGACCGCGCACCGCTTCGTCGCGTGCCCCTTCGGCGAACCCGGCGCGCGTATGTACCGCACCGGCGACCTCGTGTTCCGGCGGCCCGACGGCAACCTGACGTACCTGGGCCGCACCGACCAGCAGGTCAAGATCCGGGGACACCGGGTCGAACTCGGCGAGGTCGAGGCCGTCTTCGCCGCGCACCCGGCGGTCCGGTTCGTCGCCGCGGTCGCCCAGCCCGACCCGCAGGTGGACGGCGCGTACCGGCTGGCGGCCTACCTCGTGCTGGACGGCGCGGATCTTGCGTCGGTGGCCGCCGAGGTGGGCGCCGGGCTGCCGGACTTCCTGCGGCCGACGCACTACGCCCAGGTCGACGGCATCCCGCTCACGGTGAACGGGAAGGCTGACACGAAGGCGTTGCCGGAGGCCAAGCCGCTCGGCGCGCTGACCACGGCGGGGGAGCGCGGTCCCCAGACCGAGACCGAGACCGTGGTGTGCGAGTTCTTCGCCGAGGCACTGGACCTGGACGATGACGAGGTGAGCGCGGTGAGCGACTTCGTGTCCCTGGGAGGGCACTCCATGCTGGCGGTACGACTCAACGGACTGCTCCGCCGCGAGTACGGTCCAGTGATCACGATCCGAGACCTGTTCACCCTGCGAACCCCGGAAGCGATTGCCCGCCACCTCGATGACAACTCCTGACACGCAGCGACCCCGCTCGGGGTCCGACATTCTCCGGACCGCTCTGCGCCGCAACCGCGGCGCCATGGTCTGGGGCACCCTCCTCATGGGCCTGTACCAGGCGGGCGAGACGGCCTTCCCGATCGCGCTCGGCCTGATCGTCGAGCACACGATGCAGGACCGGAGCCTCGGCTCGCTGGGCCTGTCCATCGCCGCGCTGGCCGTGATCATCACGACCGTGTCGCTGTCGTGGCGGTTCGGGATGCGCGTCCTGCAGAAGGCCAACACGACCGAGGCGCACCGCTGGCGGGTGAGGGTCGCGGCCTGCGGACTCCAGCCGGTGGCCAGGGACGTCGACCTCAAGTCCGGCGAGGTTCTGACCATCGCCACCGAGGACGCCGACCAGACAGCCGACATCATCGAGGTGGTGCCGCTGCTGATCAGTTCGCTGGTCGCGGTGGTCGTCGCGGCGGTCGCGCTGGGCCTTGCCGACCTCCGGCTCGGCCTGCTGGTGATCGTGGGCACCGTCGCGATCATGTCGATCCTGAGCGTGCTGTCCAGGCGGATCGGCTCCAGCACCCAGGAACAGCAGGCCCGGGTGGCGCGGGCGGGTGCCAAGGTCGCCGACCTGATCACCGGCCTGCGTCCGCTGCACGGCTTCGGCGGCAACCACGCGGCGTTCCGGTCCTACCGGAAGGTCAGCACCGAGGCGAAGCTCCAGGCGATCACCGTCGCCAAGGTGAACGGCGCGTACGCGGGCACCGCGCTGGCCCTCAACGCGGTCCTCGCCGGCGCCGTGACCCTGACGGCGGGCTGGCTGGCCTTCGACGGGCAGATCAACATCGGGGAACTCGTCATGGCGGTGGGGCTGGCGCAGTTCATCATGGAACCGCTCAGGCTCTTCTCGGAGATGCCGAAGTACGTGATGATCGCGCGTGCCTCGGCCGAACGGATGGCGCTGGTCCTGACCGCGCCGCCGGTCACGACGCCGGGGCCCGAACGCCCGGCCGCGGGCGGGGACCTGGAGCTCGACTGCGTCCGATACGGGACATTGCGCGACCTGAAGTTCCAGGTGTCCGCCGGGGAGTTCGTGGCGATCGCCGCCTACCAGCCACGTGCGGCGGCCGACCTCGCTTCGGTCTTGGCCGTCAGCGTTCCGCCCGACGCGTACGAAGGTGCGGTGCGGGTCAGCGGACAGGAGCTCGCGGACCTGTCGATCGAGGCGGTCCGCGCGCACCTGCTGGTGAACCCGTACGACGGCGAGATCTTCGCGGGCACGCTCCGCACGAACATCGACCCGTCCGGCACCAGCCGGTCGGTCCCCGAGGCCGTCGAGGCGTCCATGCTGACGGACGTCGTGGCACTCCACCGCGACGGACTCGACTACGGCGTCCGCGACCGCGGCGCGAACCTCTCGGGCGGGCAAAGGCAACGGCTGTCCCTGGCCCGGGCGTTGGCCGCGGACACCGACGTCCTCGTCCTGCACGACCCGACGACCGCTGTCGACGCGGTCACCGAACAGCTCATCGCGCGCAACGTCGCGAAGCTGCGCCGGGGCCGCACCACCGTCGTGATCACCAGCAGCCCGGCACTCCTGGACGCCGCCGACCGTGTCCTCGTACTCGACGACGGGGCCGTCACGGCTGAGGACACGCATCGGAACCTGCTGTCCACCGACGCGGACTACTGCCGGGCTGTGGCCCGGTGACCCGACCGGCTAAGCAAGGGCCCAGGCGACATCCCTGAGCAGGGCGTGTCGCCAGCCCGCCCGGTCGTGGCCGGAGGCCGATCGCGAGACCCGTACGGTCGCACCGGCCTGTTCCGTCAGGGACTCGGTCAGTTCGCAGTGGGGCAGCATCCGTGTCTCGTGTTCCCCGACGTCGAACGCAACCCGCAGACCGGACAGGTCGGGGCGCTCCCGCAGCCGCGCGGCGATGGCGCCGCCGACCGGGCCGCCCATCGGGTCCGGTAGGTCCATGGCGTCGGGAGTCCACCAGAACGACCCCGACTGGCAGGCGACGCGGGACACCAGGTCCGGGAACTCCAGCGCCGCGTACACCGCGCTCAGTCCGCCGAGGCTCTGCCCGGCGACCACCAGCCGGTCCGGGTCGGCGGGTACGCCGGACTCCGCCACCAGCGGCAGCAGTTCGTCCCGAACCGCCGCCCACAGTTCGGGCCTGCACGCGAACTCGGCAGCCCTGTCCTTGGCCGGCAGAAACACGAGGGTGACCGGGGGTATCTCGCCACTGGCGACGGCCGAGTCGAACGCCGTCATGGCCGGATGCAGATACAGCCAGTCGTCCCCGTCGAGCAGCAGGACCACCGGTCCACCGCCACCCGCCGGATGGACGCGTACGGTACGCCGCCCGCCGAGCCCTTCGCCGGCCCAGCGGATCCGGGTGCGGGGGAGTGGCAGGACGTCGTCGGCGCCGACGACGGGCCAGTGCGGCTGGCCGGGGGCGTCCGGGGTCGCGGCGATGGACCGGTCACCGCCCGCGCCCACCGGGTTGAACGGGTCGGCGTACGCCGAGTCGCCCGCGAGCAACTGGTAGGTCACCCGCAGCCGCGCGGGCATCCTCACCTCGGCGTACCAGCAGTCCGTTTCGCCCCACCGGCGCAGCGGGACCGGCTCCGACCAGCTCTCGAAGCCGATGCTCGCCTCAGACCCGCGCCACAGGAACAGGGTCACCCAACCGCCGTCGTCGGCAGGTACCGACGGGGGCGCCCCCACCGCTGCCCAGAACGCGTCGGTGCCGGGTTTGCCGGGCAGTCCGAACTCGGCGAAGGCGTTCTCCATGTCGGCCGTGACGAGGCGCACGAACGTCTCCTTGTGAGGGGGAAGCGGCGACGGCTAAGCTCCTGTCAATTAGGCCAGGCTAACCTAATGTTGACGTTCCGAGGAGGCAACTCGCCATGAGCACCAACCCCTTCGACGACAGCGAAGGCCGTTTCCTGGTCCTGGTGAACGATGAGGGCCAGCACTCTCTCTGGCCGTCCTTCGCCGACGTGCCCGGAGGATGGACGGTCGTCTTCCAGGAGAACACCCGAGAGGCGTGCCTGGAGTACATCGAGGCCCACTGGACCGACCTGCGCCCCCGGTCCCTCTCGGCGTAGCACCGTGCAGAGAAGGTCGGGGGCGGGGGGTCACACCGCCTCGTGGGCCGGGTCCGGTGTCGTGGAAGAGGCAGCACCTCCGGTCGCGTCTCGTCCGGTGCGGGGCAGAGTGCGGAAGAGGCTGCCCGGCCACCAGAACCAGCGGCCCAGGTCGAGGGCGAGGGCGGGCACCAGGACGGTCCGGACGAGGAAGGTGTCCAGGAGGACGCCGATGCCGACGAGGACACCCATCTGGGCCATCGTCACCAGCGGCAGGCCGGCGAAGATCGCGAAGGTCGCGGCCAGGACGATGCCGGCCGAGGTGACGACGCCTCCGGTGCTGGTCAGGCCCTCCAGGACGCCGCGCTCGTGGCCCAGCTCCGCGGTTTCCTCCTTCACGCGGTGCATGAGGAAGATGTTGTAGTCGATGCCGAGGGCCACAAGGAAGACGAAGCCCATCAGCGGGATCGACCAGTCGACGCCCGCGAAGCCCAGGACGTGCTCGAAGAGGAGGTTCGAGGCGCCGAGGGCCGCGAAGTACGACAGCACGACTGTGGCCAGGAGCAGGAGCGGGGCGACCAGGGCTCGCAGCAGGAGGATCAGGACGCCCAGGACGACGAGGAGCACGATCGGAACGACCGTCGTCAGGTCTCGGTCGGCGGCCCGCTGGGTGTCGAGGGCCTCCGCGGTCGTACCCCCGACCAGAGCGTTCATCGGGTGTACCGCGTCGCGCAGGGCGTCGATCGTGTCCTTGGCGGCCTGGCTGTCCGGGGCGTCCTTCAAGACCACCGACAGCGTGGTGAGTTCACCGTCCGGCGTGCGGTCGGTGTCGCTCTCGACGCGGGCCACGCCGGCCACCGAGGCCGCCGCCGCCCTGACCTCGGCGGTGCGGTCGGTGCGGGTGACGATGTCCGCCGGGTCGGAGGCGCCCGAGGGGTAGTGCGCCGAGATCTTCTCCTGTGCCACGACCGACTCGGGCTTGTCCTGGAACATCTCCGCCTGTGTCAGGCCCATGTTGATGCCCACCGCGCTCAGTGCCAGCACGCCGGTGACGGCGACCGACATCAGCCATGACCAGCGGGGGCGCAGGGCGACGGCGGACCCGACCCGGGACCAGACGGTGCGTGGGGTCCGGACGGGCGTGCCGTGGCGCGGGACGAAGGGCCAGAACACCCAGCGGCCCGTGATGACGAGCAGCGCCGGAAGCACGGTGACCATGGCGAGCAAGCCGCAGACGACACCGACCGCGCCCACCAGGCCCAGTGAGCGGGAGGAGTTGATGTCGGCGAACGCCAGGCAGGACAGGCCGACGGCGATGGTGGCGGCGGAGGCCAGGAGCGCCGGGCCGGAGCGGCGCAGTGCGATCCGTATCGCCTCGTGCCGGTCCTCGTGGCGGTGCAGTTCCTCGCGGTAGCGGGCGATGAGGAGCAGCGCGTAGTCGGTGCCCACGCCGAAGACCAGGACCATGAGCACGCCTGAGCTCTGCGGGTCGACAGGGAGGCCGGCGTGCTTCGCCAGCAGGTAGGTGGTGACCTGGGTGAGGACGGCCGCGAAGCCCACTGACACGAGGGGCAGCAGCCACAGCACCGGGCTGCGGTAGGTGAGCAGCAGGAGGACGGCCACCACCAGGCCGGTGGCCAGCAGCAGCGTCGTGTCGAGGTCGTCGAAGACCGCCACCGAGTCGGTGAGGGAGCCGGCGGGACCGCCGACCGCTACCGCCACGCCGGGCGGTGCGTTGGCGCCGGCCACGTCACGCAGTTCGTCGACCTTCTCCGTGATGTCGTCCTCGCTGTCCAGCGGCACGATCGTCATCACGGCCCCGCCGTCCTCGGACGGGATCGGCTGCGAGACCGCCCGGCCGGTGGGGACAAAGCGCGAGAGGGCATCCCGATCGGCCGCCGCAGCGGCCTCCGCGCCCTTGCCGCCGGTGTAGACGACGACGGCCGGCATCACCGTGTCCGTACGGAACTTCTCCAGCTCCGTGTTGACCTGCGCGGACTCGGCACTGCGCGGCAGGAAGGCGTTGGGCCCGGATTCCTCGACGTCGCCGAGCTTCCCGGCCAGCGGGCCGAGGGCGACGACCAGGATCAGCCAGGCCGCCAGGACCAGCATCCCCCGGAGGGGGCGCCCCCAGCCCCGGCGTCCGCCGGGCGCACGGGCGACGCGCTGAAGCAGCGCACGCATGAGTAGTCTCCTTGGGTAGGGAGCGCGCCACCGGTCCGCTTGACGACCGGTACCAGGGCGCACGGGGCCCGCACCACGGCGCTTGCAGGTGTGATGACCTGCCGTGGTGTACGGGTGGGGTGTGTCCGAGGGGTGTGTTCTTCCTCGGTACGGCCGGGAGTTGCCGCTCCCGGCCGTACGTGCGTTTCTCGGCGCCTCTCAGTGCGCCCCGAGGGCTATTCGATCTCGCGCATCATCTTCTCCATCGAGGACACCGACAGCCGGGTCTGCGTCAGCTCGTTGAGGGTCTGCTGCTGACCCTCGGCGGTGCGACGCTGCAACTCCACGGTGTCCTCCAGTAGTTGGGCGTACTTCGCCGCGAGGTCCTTGTACTGCTGTTCGCGCGCGGCCAGCATCCGGGCCCGCCAAGTGGCGGCGACCTGCCACACGATCACGATCAGCAGGGTGAAGACCCCGGCCGCGCCCACGGCTCCGACCACAGCGCCCACGGTGTCGGCGCTGTCGGCGAGCGTCACCTGTTCCCCATTCACTTCGCTTCCTCTTTCTCGGCCTCGGTCTTCTCCGGCTGGGCTTTCTCGGCCTCGCTGAGCGTCGCGGCCGCCCGCGCGACGACGTCGGGAGTCAACCGGTAGAAGAACGGCGTGACATCGAAGTACTTCATCGCCTTGCCGTCCTCCGCGAGTTCGAGCGTGCCGACGACCAGTCCGGCCGCCTCCAGCCGCTGGAGGTGCATGTGCAGCAGCGGACGGCTCATCCCGATCTCACGAGCCAGCGCGCTGACGTAGTTCCGGCTCTCCAGCAGCGCCCCGACGATCCGCATGCGGTGCGGATTGGCGAGGGCGGAGAGCACCTTCAGCAACTCATCGCCCGTCGGTGCCGGAGGCGGGACCTCGGGCATCGCGGCCCCTTTCCGTCGTACCTGTCAGAAAAGGCTGACAGCCTCTTCCGGTACCTGTCAAAGATTCCTGACACATATCGGGGGCGGATCGGGGACAGATGGGGGTGGCATGGGGGATGTCTCAGGGTTGGCTCAGGGGCGCGTGCCGTTGGCTCGTCCGGGCGCGACTACTCCCGTCGTCGTATGCGCGCCGACCGCCTCGCTCATACGGTGAAGAGGTGACGTCCTTCGACCAGCTCGCCTCCCGGCTGCGGGCGCTGCCGCAGCGTGCCGCGGATCTGCTGGTGGTCGCCGCGGTCGCGCTGTTCACCGGCCCGGACGCGGCGGTGAACGAACCGCCCCACCGCCAGGCGGACTGGTTCACCTGGCTGCTGCTCGCCGTGTCCCTCATCGCGCTGGTGTGGAGGCGGCGGTGGCCGGTGCCGGTCGCGACGGTGACCGGGGCGGCCTGTGCCGGCTGGGCGCTCTACGGACACATCGGCGAGCTGCTGAACCTGCCGACGATCGTGGCGCTGTACACGGTCGCGGTCCGGGGCGACCGCCGCCGCACCCTGTGGACCGCCCTCGTCGCCTCCCTCACCTCGGGCGCCGTCGCACTGTGGGTCGGCAACGACGTCGTGAACCCGCAGGGGCTCCCCGTGCTGGAGATGCTGTGGCCGCTGGTGCCGCTACTGCTGGGCGAAGTGGTCCGTACGCGACGGCAGTTGCTGGCCGAGTACGCCGCCCGGGCAGCCCGCGCCGAGGAGGACCGGGAGCGGGAGGCGGCGCGCCGGGTGCGGGAGGAGCGGGTGCGGATCGCGCGCGAGCTGCACGACGTCGTCGCCCACACGGTCACGGCGATGACCGTACAGGCGGGTGTGGCCCTGGAAACGCTCGACGCCAGACCCGAGATGGCCAGGCAGGCGATGCGGCAGGTCCGGGACTCGGGCAAGGAGGCGGTGCGTGAGCTGCGGGCCACCGTGACCGTGCTGCGAGATCGCGAAGGCGATCCGCTGGAACCGGTTCCCGGGGTCGGGCAACTCGCCGAGCTGGTGGACCGATTCGACGGCAGTGGCGTCACGATCTCGCTCCGGCAGGAGGGACAGCCCGACGCCCCGCCACCGGTGGTGGGGCTGGCCGTCTACCGCATCGTGCAGGAGGCTCTCACCAACACCGTCCGCCACTCCGGCGCCCGGCACGCGGCGGTCTCCGTGGTACGGCAGGACGGCCGGCTGTCGGTGGAGGTCGTGGACGACGGGAGATCGTCCTCGTCTCTGTCTCCCGAGTCGTCGTCCGGCGGATTCGGACTGCTCGGAATGCGGGAGCGGGCCACCGCGGTCGGGGGCAGCATCGAGTACGGTCCCGTGCCCGGCGGGGGGTTCCGGGTGCGGGCGGTGCTCCCGGTCGGCAGCGGTGGGGGAGAGGAGCGGCCGTGACGGTGCGCGTGGTGCTGGCGGAGGATCAGGCCGTCGTACGGGCGGGTTTCCGTGCTCTCCTGGATCTCACCGAGGACCTCGTCGTCGTCGCGGAGGCGGCCGACGGAAGGCAGGCGGTGGAGGCGGTGCGGCTGACGCGACCCGATGTCGTCCTCATGGACATCCGCATGCCGGGCATCGACGGCATCGAGGCCACCCGGCGTATCGCCGCCGACTGCACGCTGGACGGCGTACGCGTCCTCATGCTCACCACGTACCAGGTCGACGAGTACGTCTTCGAGGCACTGCGGCACGGAGCGGCCGGGTTCCTGCTGAAGGACATCGAGCCGGACGACCTGCGGGGCGCCATCCGTACGGCTGCCGCCGGGCAGAGCCTCCTCGCGCCCGCCGTCACGCGCGCGGTGGTGGAGGAGTTCGCCCGGCTCAAGGGGCCGGACGCGGCCGGTGCCGAACGCCTCGCTGTGCTCACCGACCGGGAGCGCGCGGTGATGGCGCTGGTCGCGGGCGGGTTGAGCAACGAGGAGATCGGGCGGGAGCTCGCCATGAGCCCGCTGACCGCCAAGACCCATGTGAGCCGTGCGATGACCAAGTTGGGGGCCCGCGACCGGGCGCAGCTCGTGGTGCTGGCGTACGAGACGGGGCTGGTCAGGGCGGGGGAGCGGCGGCCACCTGGCTGACCGTCGGATCCGACGGGCCGGCGCAGCTACTCCGGCAGGAGTAGCCGCCGACTCCCGCGAGCGGATGTCCGGATCGTCCGGACTTCCTCTGGTCGTCGGCACCACCTGGCCCACCGCCTGCGTCACACCCCCGTCCACCTCTCCACTCGGCGAGTCTCCCGGCCCCTGGCATCCGGTCATGCGGGTACGCAGCCGGGTCTCCGCAGCCTGGGCCCCGTGCTCCGCTCGACCGACAGGGCGAGCCGAGCAAGGTCGAACCTTTGTGCGTCGTCAGTAGCTGTTCGACCCCGTCGGCCCGCCTCTGGGCTCGTCAGCCCTCTTCTTCTTCCTCGTCACCTTCGAAGAAGTCCCCGACCTCGTCGACGACTTCGGCCGCGACCATGCCGCCGACGACACCGACAGCGAGACCGGCGGCGCCCGCGGCGACGGCGGTGCCCATGCCGGGGCCCGAACGGTGGCCGTCGTGGCCGTGGGCGGAGTGCGAGTCGTGGGGCGCCCGGTGCTCGACGAGCCGGCGGATCCAGCCGTCGACGATCGCGTTCCAGTCGTGGTGCCCGACCTCGTCGTGGGAGACCGTGAAGCGAGTGAGCGCGTCGTGGCCCTCCGAGAAGAACCCGCCGCGCTTGTCTGCCTCCAGGACGATCTCCATGCCAGCCGGGCCGGCTAGGAAGGTCAGCTCGATCTCGTTGATCTGATGCGCGTACTGCGGTGCCGGTGTGAGCTCGATCTCCTGGTAGAAGGGCAGCTGTTGGCCGGTGCCGCCGATACGGCCGTACTCCAGGTCGGCTGACTTGAAGCCGAAGTCGAGCCGGCCGAGCGCTTCGAGGATCGCCTCCTGGACGGGCAGCGGGCCCACCGTCAGCTGGTCGAGGTCGCCCTTGTCCTTCGCGCCGGCCACCGACAGCTCCGTGCGCACACCGAGGACGATGCCCAGGCTCTGCCCGTACAGCTCGCTGATCGGGGTCTCCCACGGCAGCGTCAGGGTGAACGGGACGCTCCGCACCTCGCCCGCAGCGAGCCGGAAGCCGCCGCCGACGGTGAACCGGTCAAAGGCGACGGCACCTTCGCTCTCCCCCTCGTCATGCTCGGCCTCGACCCGCGCCACCAGCTCCAGAGTGATGTGCGCGATGTCGAAGTCGCTGTCCCCGCCCTTGAGATGGACCTGGCCGGACAGACCGCCGCCGGGGCGAGCCGGGCCGGGGTCGAGGACCGTGTCCACCGTGGGGCCACCCACACCGAGTGATCCGAGCAGTCGTTTGAACACCATCGTGGCGTCCACTCCTTCGACGTGCGTATGCGTTCTGAGGGCGGTGCGGTGGGCCCGCGTGGGCGTCACGGCACCACGTTCGTGATCTGAGCGGGTGAGAGGTGCGCGCCGCCTGGGAACAACAGGTGGCAGCGACACGTTCTCTACAGGCACGTAGAAGCATATGGTGTCGGGGCCGGTTCAGACCGTGTCCCGGCCCTGCCGACCGCCAAGGGTCTCCATGACCCGCCAGACACAGAAGGAGCGACGGTCCCGCAATGGGTGAGCCTCCCAGTACCAGCTGTGCCGTACCCCGTCCGCAGCGCGCGCTGCCCGAGCAGGAGGGAACGGGGGTGGCACGGTGACCGAGGTTCTGCTGCTCGTGCTTGCCCTCTTCCTCATACTGGCCTGCGCCCTGTTCGTCGCCGCCGAGTTCTCCCTGACCACCGTCGAGCGGGGCGAGCTGGAGCGTGCCGCCGCGGCGGGCGAGCGCGGTGCTGAGGGCGCGCTGAAGGCCGTACGGCACCTGACGTTCCAGCTCTCCGGCGCCCAACTGGGCATCACCGTCACCTCGCTGGTGATCGGCATGCTGGCCGAACCGTCGCTGGCCGCGCTGCTGCGGGGCCCGTTGGAAGCGGTCGGCCTGGGTGGTGCCGCCCCGTCGGTGGCGACGGTGCTGGGCGTGGCGGTCTCCACGGTGGTGCTGATGGTGGTGGGTGAGCTGATGCCGAAGAACTGGGCGATCTCACGCCCACTGGCGGTCGCGAAGGTGGTGGCGGGCCCGCAGCGCGGCTTCACCGCCGCCTTCGGCCCGTTCATCCGCCACTTGAACAGCACCGCGAACCGTTTCGTACGCCGCTTCGGCCTGGAACCCGCCGAGGAGCTGGCTTCCGCCCGCAGCCCCGAGGAACTCGTCGCGCTCGCCCAGCACTCGGCCGCCGAGGGCGCCCTGGAGGCGGACTCGGCCGAACTGTTCGTGCGGACGCTGCATCTGAGCGAGCTCACAGCCGAGAACGTGATGACCCCGCGGGTCGACGTCAAGGCCCTCGAAGCCCACGCGACAGCCGCCGACGCGGCGAACCTGACGCACGCCACCGGTCTGTCCCGCTTCCCGGTCTACCGCGACAGCCTCGACGAGGTCATCGGCACCGTCCACATCCGCGACGTGCTCGCCCTGGAGCCGGAGAAGCGCGCTCTCACGCCGGTCACCGACCTGGCGACCGAGCCTTTGCTGGTTCCCGACAGCCTCACCGCCGACCGGCTGCTGGAGCGGCTGCGCGAGACGCGCACCATGGCGGTCGTCATCGACGAATACGGCGGCACGGCGGGCGTGGCGACGATGGAGGACATCGTCGAGGAGGTCGTCGGCGAGGTCCGCGACGAACACGATCCCGTCGAGGTGCCCGACCTGCTGCCCTCAGCCCTGGCCAAGGACGGCCGCGCGGCGTGGGAGGCGGACGGCTCCGTCCGCCTGGACCAGCTCGCCGGGATAGGACTGACGGCGCCGGAGGGGCCGTACGAGACGTTGGCCGGGCTGGTCGCCACGCGCCTTTCCCGTATCCCTGCCAAGGGCGATGAGCTCGACGTGGACGGCTGGCGGCTTCATGTCCTCGACATCGAGCACCACCGCGCCGACCGAGTCCGCATCACCGAACCGGCCCGGGTGCCGGTCCAGGCGGGGGAGGAGTCCCGATGACCGTTCTGCAGCTCACCATCGGTGCCCTGACCCTGCTGACCAACGCCTTCTTCGTGGGGGGCGAGTTCGCCCTGATCTCGGTGCGGCGCAGCCAGATCGAGCCGCGCGCGAAGGAGGGGAACAAGCGCGCGAAGATGACACTGTGGGGCCTGGAGCACCTCTCCGCCATGATGGCCACCGCCCAGCTGGGCATCACCGTCTCCTCGCTGGTCCTCGGCGCGGTCGCCGAGCCGGCCATCGCGCATCTGCTGGAGCCCGGCTTCGAGGCGGTCCACCTGCCGCACGCCCTGGTCCACCCGGTCGCCTTCGTGATCGCGCTGACGGTGGCGACATATCTGCACATGCTGATCGGCGAGATGGTCCCGAAGAACATTGCCTTGGCCGCCCCGGTCCCGACCGCGCTGCTGCTGGGCCCGCCCTTGGTCGCCCTCACCCGGGCGCTGCGGCCGGTCGTGTTCGGCATCAACGCCTTCGCCAACGCCCTGCTGAAGCTGCTTCGGGTGGAGCCGAAGGACGAGGTGGAGGCGGTGTTCACCGACGACCAGCTCGCGCGCATGGTCGTCGACTCCAGTGAGGCCGGACTGCTCTCGCCCACCGACGGTGAGCGGCTGCGCGACGCGCTGGAGTTGGGCACCCGGCCGGTGGGCGAGATCCTGGTCCCCGCGCAGAAGATGCGCACGGTCGCCCACACGACCACCCCTGCCGAGCTGGAGAGGACTGCGGCCCAGGCGGGATACTCCCGTTTTCCGGTCACCGGCCCGGACGGCACCCTGCTGGGCTACCTGCACATCAAGGACACCCTCGGCATCACGGAACGGAACAAGCCCTTCCCGCGCAGCGCCCTGCATCCGGTCACCCGGGTCCGCATCGACACCCCGCTGGACGACACCCTCACCGCCCTGCGCGCGGACGGCAGTCATCTGGCCGCGGTGACCGGCGAGACCGGCGCGGTGCTCGGCTTCGTGACCATGGAGGACGTCCTGTCAGAGCTGGTCGGCCCGGCACGGGCCGCCGCCTGACCGCCGGGCCGTCTCGTGCGTGCTCGCGCGCGAGACGGCCCGGCAGGGCATGCCGCCGACACTCGGTGGGCGGTACGGAAGCGGACGGGTGCACGGTCGTGTCCCGCCCCGCCCGGTTCGCGGTTCGGTCACGGTCGGTGCCCTGTTCGACCGAGACTTTCGTCGAAGGGACGCGACCGCAGTGCCGACGCGGATGAGGACGTCGGCCAAGAGGCCTGCGCCAAGTTGAGAATCCTTGGACCGGCGGGCTGCTCTTCCGCCTAGGGTCTCGATCATGTTCAAGTCAGGGGTGGGGTTCCTCGCGTTGTTCGGGCTCGGCTGGTGGCTGCTGGGCTCGAGCGCATTCGGCGGGTTGATGGGGCAGGTCCTGGTCGGAGTCGGCTGTGCCGTCATGGTGGGGCTGATGCTCGCCGCGCGCCGTTTTCTTCCCTCGTCGGCAGGGGGGCCATTCCCCGTTGACCGACGTCGGCGGTTCAACCGGATCAACGGGCTCCAGTGGCTGCTGATCATCGCCATCGCCGCAGTCTGCCGTCACGTCGGGGTGCCGGTGCTCATTCCCCCGCTGATCGCGGTTGTCGTCGGCCTCCACTTCCTGCCGTTGGCGGCGGTGTTCGAGCAGCCCCGACTGCGCATACCGGCGGCCCTGTTGATCGCTTCCGGGGCGGCGGGCATGACCGTCTGGCTCACGAACGGCCCGGACGCAACTGTTCGCCTCGTGGTGGGTCTTATGGCTGCGCTCTCCCTATGGGGCATGGCGCTGTGGACAGTCGCAGGGGCGGCATCCGCTGCTGAGCAACGGGCAGGAAATGCAGGATCTGGCGGCGCGTGACAGCCAACCGGATCATGATCGCGTCACGAGCTCATGGAAAAGGATTGGAGCGAGGCTGCGCCCCGTTGCTACCTTCGTGGTGGACCGTGAAGTCGTCATTTGGAGGTGAGCCCCGTGAACACAGTTACCCATGGGTGCTCCCCCAACCCGTCACGGTCCGGCGGCTGACGTTCGGTGTCGCCAGGAGCGCCCGAGATCGAGGCACTCCTGAAGGAGACTCCGATGAACACGAAGCCTTATACATCCGGCCTGAGCGGGAACGCGATGATCATCACGCGCGTCGCGGACAGGCAATGGCATGCACTGGATGACGACTTGGTGGTCGGCCGCGGGCATGCGGAGCAGCGGCCCGACGGACGCTTGTTCGTCAGCATCGACGCCTGGCACGACGTCATCTTCGACCGGCTCGCCGCGGCGATGCTGGCGGAACTGCCGGCGCCGCTGTACACGGTGGTCGACGAGGCCGACGTCGAGCTGACGGCCGGCTGGCGGCGGGCCGGGTTCACCAACCTGCGCCGCGAGTGGGAGTACGTCGTGCCGACCGACCCGCGGGTCACTGGGCTCGACGCAGTCCTGCCGCCTCCGGGCGTGACGCTCGTGCCCGCCGGTCACGCGGACGGGAGTCTGCTGCGGGCCGTGGACCGCGCGATCCGTGACGAAGTCGAGTCGACCGCCGGGTGGCAGTCGATGCCGGCGGAGGTGATTCCCCGCCCCGACGGCGACACCGTCGTCGACCCGTCCAAGTACGCGGTGGCCGCGGCGCCGGACCGCTACCTGGGTCTGATCCGCGTGGTGACGGTGAACCGGCCGCGCATCGGGCTGCTCGCCGTCCGGGCCGGCGAGCAACGCCGCGGCATCGCGCGGGCGCTGCTGGCCCACGCACTGGGGACGCTGCACCGCACCGGGTTCGCCGCGGCCTGGACCGAAGTCCACGAGTCCAACCAAGCAGCCTCGGCGCTGTTCGAGGGCGTCGGCGCCCGACCGATGGGCAGCAACCTGGAGCTGGTGCGATGACGAGGAACAAGAACGTCATCGAAGTCGAGGGCAAGGTCGTCGAGTGCCTGCGCAGCGCCATGTTCACCGTGGAGCTCGAGAACGGCCACCAGGTGCTCGCGCACATCAGCGGGAAGATCCGCAAGAACTACATCAAGATCGTGCTGGAGGACCGGGTGCTGGTGGAGCTCCCGCCCTACGACCTGACGCGCGGCCGGATCGTGTTCCGGTACCGGAACTAGTACCGCATCAGGCGACGTTCGCCCTGTAGTTCGTGGCCCGCGCTGACTGCTTTCCGCACCCAGCCGAGACCGTGTGTCTGTACACGTTGCGTCACCCACCCCATTGCGCGCGAATGAGTGTGTCGAGTCGCTGCCATGCCGGGGACGAGGCGTTGACCGTGCTCTGGATGAGGGCGGGGATCTCGGATGTTGCATCCAGCTCGGGCGGTTCGTCGGGTCCGTAGCGCTCCCGGGTCGCCTCGGCGATCCGGCGAGCGAGGTCATCGAGGCGTGGATCGTCGGCATCGAGGTCGTGTGCGCGGTCGTAGTCCAGGAAGAGCTGCCGCAGCGCCGGGTCGGCCAGGGTCTCGGCTTGGTCGTGGAACAGGGTGATCGCGTGGCCCGGGTGGGTGGCGAACACAAGGATCCACAGGTCGCGTTGCAGGTCCACCCAGCGAGGGGTGAATCCCCAGCGGGCCAGCTGTTCCAGATGGGCTCCGACCTCGTTCGGCAGCGGTGCCAGACGGCCGGCGGCGAGCTGTCGCAGGCGCCCTTGCGTTGCCCGAAGGCCACGAATGCGGTCAGTGAGCTCGTCGTCGATCTCGCGCAGCGCCTGCTGGAACTCTTCGTCGTTCGCTGACCTGAGATCCCGGATACGCGCCAGGGGAACGCCGGCCTCGGCGAGCGTCCGGATCTTGATCAGGTCGATGGCGTCGTTGGCGCCGTACCGCCGGTAGCCGGAGGCATCGCGGTCAGGCTCAGGGAGCAGCCCCTTGTCGTGATAGACGCGGATTGTCTTGATCGACACTCCGACGGACCTGGCCAGCTGGCCGATGGTGAGCACCCGGCCATCGTCCCACTTGACCCTTCCCCTGGGGCAGGGTTGCAGCATGGCGTCATGGCGAACACGAACATCGATCGGGAGACTCTGCGCGAGCTGGCCGACGAGGGCAACGAGACCGCTTTGGACCGCCTGGCCGACCTCGCCGACGAAGCCGGCGACCTCGCAGAGCTGAGCGAGCTGTTGGACGAAGGGTCCATGCACGCCGGGTTCCTGCTCACACGACGCGCGGCCACGGCCGGCGACCTGCGCGAGCTCCAACGAATCTCCGACGCCGGCTACGACGAGGCCGGAAACGAACTGGACCGGCTGCTGAAGGCACCGGCCGACGGGCAACGGGATTGAGGATCCGACCGGCCGCTGCAGCCGCGTCATGCGGCATGGCCGGACCCATGCGCGTGACAGACGAAGAGGAGGGTCGGCGCCTACTGCGGATCACCCGCCGCGGCACTGGCTCGGTGGTCATTTGGGCGGCGGGTTCAGGTGGCCCCGTACCTGCCCGTCTGTGACGAGCGCATCAGAAACGGGATCTCCCCCGGACCACCGACCTCGTTGAGGGATGGGGGACGGCCGGCGGATCAGAGGTCAGTTGTTGACGCGGTCCATGAGCTGGTCGGGGTAGCGCGGCCCGGCAGCGGCGCCGGGAGGGAGGGCTGCGTCCAGGGCGGCGAGGTGGTCGGCGTCGAGATGGGCGTCGGCGGCTGCGGTGTTCTCCTCCAGATAGCTGATGCGCTTGGTACCGGGAATGGGGACGATGTCGTCGCCCTGGTGGAGGAGCCACGCGAGGGCGAGCTGTGTCGGGGTGAGGCCGGCCTCTGCCGCGAGGGTGCGGACCTGGTCTGCCAGGTGCAGGTTGCGGCGCAGGTTGTCGCCCTGGAAGCGGGGGTCGAAGCGGCGGTAGTCGTCTGCGGCGAGTGAAGCGGTGTCCTTGATCGCGCCGGACAGGAAGCCGCGGCCGACCGGTGAGTAGGGGACAAGGGTGATCCCGAGCTCCCGGGTGGTCGGGAGGATCTCGGTCTCCAGGCCGCGTTCCCACAAGGAGTATTCACTCTGGAGAGCGGTGATGGGGTGAACGGCGTGTGCCCGGCGCAGGGTGTCCGCGTTCACCTCGGACAGTCCGATGTGGCGGATCTTGCCTGCCGCGACGAGTTCGGCCAGGGCGCCGACGGTGTCTTCGATCGGAATGGCGGGATCACGCCGGTGGAGGTAGTACAGGTCGATGTGGGTCAGGCCCAGCCGAGTGAGGGAGGCGTCGACGGCCTTCTTGGCGTACTGCGGGGTGGAGTCGACGGTGAAGGTGCCTTCGTGCAGGCGGGAGCCGAACTTGGTGGCCACGACGGCTTCCTCCCGCCGTCGGCCCGCCAAGGCACGGCCCAGCAGGGTTTCGTTGTGGCCGGCGCCGTAGACGTCGGCGGTGTCCAGAAGGTTCACACCCAGGTCGAGGGCGCGGTGGATGGTGGCGATGGACTGGGGGTCGTCGGTGGCTCCGTAGAACTCGGACATACCCATCAGGCCGAGTCCGACGGCGGAGACCATGGGTCCGTCGATGCCCAGGATGCGCTGCTTCATGAGTGGTGGTTCCTTGCTGTGGCGGAGGGAGGTAGGTGTACAGCCGGAGCCGCACGGCTATAAAGTTATGCTGCATAACCATTATAGTCAACCCTTGTCGCGTCGAATGACTTTTCATAACCTGGAGGAATGACGGCAGACGACCCCCTGACCTCCGAGGTGATCCACCTTTTCGCGAAGGTCACCGACCGCTACGCCCGCGAGTACGAGGCCGCCGCGGCTCACCACGGCCTCACCCCTCAGCAAGTGAAGGCGCTGATCGCCCTGGACGAGGCTCCTCTGCCCATGCGTCGCGTCGCCGAACGACTGGGGGCTGAACCGTCCAACCTCACCGGCATCGTGGACCGCCTGCAGAACCGGGGTCTGGTCGAACGCCGACCGGAACCCAGCGACCGGCGAATCAAGCTTCTTGCCACCACGGACGCCGGGAAAGCGGCAGCTCAAGACCTGCGCAGCCGTCTGCGCTTCGCCCGCAACCCGCTCTCCGCCCTTGACGAAGACCAGCGCCGCGATCTGCGCGACCTGCTGCAGCTGATGACCGAGGAGTAGAGATCAGTTCGGCAGTGCACCGGGTGCGGATGTTGCGCGGTACGTCGTGCCGCGTGCGGATCGACCATGGGCTTCGGCAGCACCGCGCCCTGATGTGATCTTCGCTGCGTCGTGAGGGCGTCTTGCTGTTCCAGTCCGGGGCAGAGTCGGCGACCGGGTCGGCGTGGGCTGCGAGGCCGGGTCCTGCGGCCAGCGCGCGCAGTGCCTGAAGGGCCAGGACCTGGACCTCGAGGACCTTGTCCTCGAGGTCCCTGGGTCGCTCGACCCTGCCAGGGTGGTGCCCCTGCTGTGCGCGGGCACCACCCTGCGCTCGCCCCTCAAGCACTGGAAGGCCAGCCCCGGGGACGAAGGTCGCCGTTGGCGATGAGTGTCCATGCTGGGCATGGACGTGACGGTGCGGGCCAGGTCGTCGGTGGGGGAAGGTCTCGCGGATCTTGACCCCACCGACCTGGCGCCACCGTCAGTACTGTTCGGTCTCCGCAAAGCCCGCGTCAGCGTCGTCGGCGCCGAAGGCGTCGGCAGCGGCGGTCGGGTCGAATCCGGGCGGGCTGTCCTTGAGCGCCAGGCCCAGCCCGGCCAGCTTCGCCTTGACCTCGTCGATGGACTTCGCACCGAAGTTGCGGATGTCGAGCAGGTCGGCCTCGGAACGAGCGAGGAGCTCCCCGACAGAGTGGACACCCTCGCGCTTGAGGCAGTTGTACGACCGAACGGTGAGCTCCAGCTCCTCGATCGGCAGCGCCAGATCAGCGGCGAGCGCGGCGTCCGTCGGGGA